>JAFDFW010000011.1 GCA_019309605.1 Deltaproteobacteria bacterium
TGAGAATAGGCCGCCCCCGACTCCATGCAAGCCAGGCGGTGCTAGGCTCCGGCCATGGCACACCCACCGGCAGCCGGTCCGATCGCGTTTCTCTCTGACGTGCACGGAAATCTCGCGGCCCTAGAGGTCGTGCTGGCGGAGCTCGAACGACTCGATGTGAAGCGCGTGTATGTCGCGGGAGACCTGCTCCTCGGCGGCGATGAGCCGCTCGGAGTGTGGCAGCGCCTTCAGGCGCTGGGGGCAATCTGCACGCGTGGTCCCTCAGACCTCGCGCTCGGCTCGGTGGATCCGGGCAGCCTGCTCCCGATCGACGAGGAGCAGCGCCGTCAGGCCCGTCTATTTGCAGACACACGGGCGGCCATTGGCGACCTGGTCGCGGAGCGCCTCCGCCGCCTACCTGAGCAGCAACGGATACCACTGGTTGACGGCCGCGAGGTCTTGATGGTGCACGGCTCCCCAGCCGACAGCAACCAAGAAATCGGTCACGACCTAAGCGATGACGAAGTCCTCGGACTGCTCAATGACGACCCGGCAGACATCATCGTGTGTGGCTCGACCCACGTTCCCTTCCAGCGCGCCGTCGAGGAGTACCACATCGTGAACGTGGGCTCTGTGGGCGCATCGCCGGAAGGGTCGATCGCGCACTACACCGTTGTGACCCCGCGGATGAGCAGCGCGGACATCCTCCAGGACTGGGTCAACTACGAGCCGCCCGAGGCTTCCTAGCCCGCAACGGCTTTCGGCTCGTCCGGCTCTTCGGTACTCGCTCGGAGCATCTCGACGCGGCGAACGTGCCGCTCGTCCGCGTCGAGAACGACGATGCGGTACGGCCCGGCAACGAGCGCCTCGCCAATGACGGGCACCTGGCCTGCGAGATGCACCAACAATCCGCCTAAGGAATCGAAGTCTGTCTTGTCCTCGCAGATCGTTTCGCCGAGGTGCTTTTCGAGGTCATAGACCGAAATCCCCGCATCCACGAAGTAGTGGCCTGGCGCCCGTTCGTAGACCAAGGGCGGCTCTTCGTCGTGCTCGTCCTGAATCTCTCCGACGATTTCCTCGACGATGTCTTCCAAGGTCACGATGCCGGCAGCGCCGCCGAACTCGTCCACAACGACGGCCAGATGGGAACGGCGGCGTTGCATCTCAGTAAGCAGCACCCCAATTTTCTGGCTCTCGGCGGCAAAGAAGACAGGCTTTCGGAGCACATCTACCAATAGGATGCCGGCCGCATCCGAAGTGTTGCGCAGCACCTGGAAAAGATCCTTCGCATAGAGGATGCCTTCAACCTGGTCGATCTGCCCGCGGTACACCGGGTACCGGCTGTGGCCCGACTCGATGACACTCGCGAGCACCGCGTCGATGCTGGTGTCGATATCGAACGCCACAACCTGTGTGCGCGGGACCATGATCTCCCGGGCGACGGTGTTCTTGAACTCGAGGACGCTTCGAAGCATCTGGGCGTGCTCCTCTGCGATGGTACCTGTCTCTTCGCCCTGCTCGATCACATGCTCGACCGTCAGTCAACCTCTGGAACGAGCTTCACCACGAGCTCGTTGATCCAGCTCAAGGGTGTCGCAAGAGGGGTGAGAACCAGATCCAATGGCCGTAACCACTTCCAAACGCGCAAGGTCGCCTGGCCCGAACGCTGTCGAACGACGGCGCCCGCGATCGTCGCCACGATCGCGTAGGCTACGGCAATACCGATGACCCCGAGGAGAGCCATCCACACGCCGTACGACTGCAACAACCAATACGCCGAGAAGGCCGCAGCGAGCGAGACGCAGAGCACGCGGCCCATCAAGAGGCGTGACTGAACCGCCGACAGGTCTGGCAGAACGCGCTCGGCCACCTTGGCGTTGCCACCTTCGCCTTCTGACAGCGCCTGCAGACCCGCTTCACCGAGCGTGTGGAGGCCGGCGCTAACCGCTGCAAGCAGCGCGCCCAGACCCACGCCGCCGACAATCCCGGCGGCCAACTGTATACTCGGAACGTCCAAGACCTTGTGAACTCTTAGATTACCGAGGACCGCGATCGGGCGCAACAAGAGGGGTTAATCATCGCGGCGCTGGTCCCGAAGGGCCCGAATTCGCAGGCGAAGCGCGTTGAGCCGGATGAACCCGGTCGCATCCTGTTGATCGTAGACTTCGTCCTCCTCGAAAGTCGCGAACTCAGGGTCGTAAAGCGTGTTCGGGCTTCTCCGGCCCACGACGTCGGCGTTGCCCTTGTAGAGCTTGAGGCGCACCTCGCCGGTGACGTCTTTTTGGGCGTCGTCGATGAGGGCCTGGAGCATCTCGCGCTCCGGCGCGAACCAAAAACCGCGGTAGACGAGCGACGCATATTCGGGGATCAATCCATCGCGAATCCGCAGCACCTCGCGGTCGACCGTGATCGACTCCACCGCGCGATGCGCCCGCTGAAGGATGGTGCCGCCCGGCGTCTCGTACACCCCGCGTGACTTCATGCCGACGAACCGGTTCTCGACGATGTCGACGCGCCCGACGCCGTGCCGCGAGCCGATCTCGTTGAGGCGTTCGATCAGAGTAGCAGGGGAAAGCCGCTCACCGTCCACGCTAACGGGATCACCCTTTTCGTACGCGATGACGATGTATTCAGGTGCATCGGGAGCGTCCTGGGGGTCCGTCGTCCAGCGGAACATGTCCTTGAGAGGCTCGTTCCAGGTGTCCTCGAGGACGCCGCCTTCATAACTGATGTGGAACAAGTTGGCGTCCATCGAGTACGGCTTCTCTGCGGTAACCTCGATTGGGATTTTGCGGTCCTTGCAGTATTCGATGCAGTCGGTCCGAGAACGCAGCGACCAGGTCCTCCACGGCGCGATGACCTGGATGCGAGGGTCGATGGCCAGGGCAGCAAGCTCAAAGCGAACCTGATCGTTGCCCTTGCCGGTCGCGCCGTGCGAAATCGCGTCGGCGCCTTCTTGCTGGGCCACTTCCATCATCGCCTTGGCGATCACCGGGCGTGCGATGGAGGTGCCGAGCAGATAGTCGCCCTCGTAGACCGCGTTCGCACGCAACATCGGAAAGCAGAAGTCGCGGGCGAACTCTTCCTTGAGGTCCTCAATGATGCACTTGGAAGCACCGGTTGCCCGGGCTTTCTCCTCGAGACCGCCGAGCTCCTCACCTTGGCCGATGTCCGCGCAAAACGCGATCACTTCGGCGTCGTAGGTCTCTTTGAGCCAGGTCAGAATGACAGATGTGTCGAGGCCGCCGCTATAGGCGAGCACGATCTTCTTTGGATGCGCAGCCATGGGGCGAGATGGTAGTGGTCCGCCCACCGGGTGCAAGCAGGCCGATCGTCAGGCGACTCGGAGGATGGCCTCGGCTTCCAGAAGCTCGGTGAACACGCGAAGCGCCTCCAGCCTGCCCATTTGGCAAAGCTCGAGCACCTCGGCGACCGTCGTCTGGCCGTCCACCAACGACAGGAGGAAGGCCGCCTGGGGATCGAGGCCGAGCCACTTCACTTTGCCTGCTGGCACCGCAGCATTGAACACGTATTCGAGCGAGCCGATGCGGGTCGTGTATCGGGTTTCGAGGCGGGCCCGGCTGGTCTCGGCGTACTGGCGGGCGCTCTCATCATCGGGATCGAGGCCGAGTTGGAGCTCGGCTGAATGCAACGCCGCTGCGAAGTCCCCAAGCGCAAAGTGGTCGGCAATCTCGCGATGGATGTCATCCAGGCTCGGCTCGTCGGCCTCTTGCACCGCGGCCGCTTCGACTCCGATGGCGAGCGGCAGGAGGCTGCGGCGGTCCCGGTCGGCCACCCACGCATCGCCCGAGGGTCGGCTGGTCAGTCTCTGTGGCGCACCCTCTCGGGCGAGCCCGCCGGCCAAGTCGATCGCTCCATCGGCACCGATCACGCTCGGGAAGTTGGAATCGCTCGAACCCGGCCTACCCGACGCCATCGCGGTCAAGCCGACTTGCCGACCACGCCCTTGAACATGCGCTGCGTGCGGCCTAGCGATTCGAGCTCTTCTTTGAGCGCGGCAATGTCGCCGTGCTCTAACAAGGTCCGCGCGTTGTCGACGACGCCCTTGGCCTTGTCAATCGCGTCGCGCCCGAAGTCACTGCCCGCGACGATCGACTCGACCTCCGGCAAGAGGCGCTCGATCTCCGCGATGAGGGTTTCGGCTTCCTGCCGGACCTGCTCCGTGGCCTCGTCTTCGCGACGCGTCACCGCGAAGTCCGACGCGTCGACCATCATCTCGTCGATCTCGTCCTCGCTGAGACCGCTAGTCGCCGTCACAGTGATCGACTGCTCCTTGCCTGTCTCGACGTCCTTGGCATGGACACTGACAATACCGTCGGCGTTGATCTCGAAGGTCACCTCAACCTCGACCTCGCCGGCAGACGCCCGCCGGAGCCCAGTCAAGATGAACTCACCGAGAAGCTCGTTGTCCTCTGCGCGTCGCGACTCGCCCTGCAAGACGAGAATCTTCACGGCCGTCTGGTTGTCGCGCACCGTGGTGAACGGCTTGCTGCGAGAAGTCGGAACGGTGGTGTTCTGCGGAATGAGCTCTTCGAAGTAGCCGCCGACGACCATGATGCCGAGCGTGTGCGGTGTGACGTCGAGGAGGACCAAGTCCATCTCGGGAGAATCGTCGACGAGTGCGGCACCCTGAATCGATGCACCGAGCCCCACCACCTCATCGGGATGGACGCCCTTACAAGGGTCGCGTTGGAAAAACTTGCTGACGCGCTCCTGGACTTTCGGCATGCGAGTCATGCCACCAACCAGAATGATGTCCTCGAGCTCGTCCTTGTCGAGGCCCGCTTCACCGAGGGTGAGCTCGCAAATCTGAACCGTGCGGTCGATCAGGTCTGCTGTCAGCTCCTCGAGCGTGGACCGTGTGAGCAGCCGTTGAAGGTGAAGCGCCTCGTTGCGCGAGCTCGAAATGATGAAGGGCAGGTTTACCTCGGTCTCGGTGACCGCCGACAGCTCGCACTTCGCCTTCTCAGCAGCGTCCTTGAGGCGTTGTAAGGCCATTCGGTCCTGGCGGAGGTCGAGCCCATGCTCGTGTTGAAACCCTTCGACGAGCCAGTCGATGACGCGCTGGTCGAAGTCTTCGCCGCCGAGGAACGTGTCGCCGGCCGTGCTGAGGACCTTGAATACGCCCGAGCTTGCAATCTCCAAGATCGAAATGTCGAACGTGCCGCCACCAAGGTCGAAGACCGCCACGGTGCGATCGATATTCTTGCCGAAGCCGTACGCAAGGGCGGCCGAGGTTGGCTCGTTGATGATGCGAATGACGTCGAGCCCAGCGATCGCGCCAGCGTCCTTAGTGGCCTGCCGCTGGTTGTCGTTGAAGTACGCAGGCACCGTCACGACGACCTTGTTGACCTCTTCGCCGAGATAGTCTTCCGCGACCATCTTCATCTCTTGCAGCACCATCGCGCTGACTTCAGGAATGCTGTAGACCTTGTCGCGCATCTTGATGCGGCAGTCGCCATGCGGGCCCTCCACGATGTGGAACGGGCACGTCTGGATCGCGTTCTTGACCTGCGGCGTGTCCCACTTCCGCCCGATGAGACGCTTGCAGGCGAACACGGTGTTCTCGGCGTTCGTGACGGCCTGTCGCTTTGCGATGTGGCCCACCAAACGCTTGCCACCTTCGGTGACGGCCACCATCGACGGGGTGACCTTGTAGCCCCCTCGATTTGCGATGACCACGGGCGTGCCGCTTTCGACGACGGCGACGCACGAGTTGAAGGTTCCTAGGTCAATCCCGATGACTCTTTCCATGCCCCACTTCCAAGCGCTCAGATGCGTTAGTCACATCACCCCGCGAGCTGCTTCCTAAGATTTTTCACCATCTCGTGCCCTGGGTCCAGCTTTGCAGCCTCATCGAGCTCTTTTGCTGCGCTCGCATCCATGCCTGCCCCGATGTAGATGCGGGCCAGGAGAAGCCGCGCCTCTAGAGAATCTGGCGCCAGTTCGAGGCTTCTGAGGGCAAAATCGCGGGCTTTTCGTAGATCACCGCCGGCTGCCATGAGGGCTGCGGCCGCGTGGCGCGGGGCCGTCGCATCGTCGGGTGCGGCCTCGGCCACCTTCGCCCAGGAAATGCTGGCCGCCGACCACAGGGCGTTCTCCTCCTCGTACTTGGCCTGCTGCCGGTGGATATCGACGAGCTGAACCCGCAGGTTCGCGTTGACGCGCTGGTACTCCTGCTGGAGGTCGTTGCTGGTCGAATCGAGCGCGATGGCCATTCGGAGCGCGGTCGCCGCCGCGGCGAGATCTCCATCGGCCTCCGCCACGCGGGCAGTCTCCATGTGATGCTCGGCGCGGTCGACGCCGCCGGTGAGCACGGCGGTCTGCTTGAGCGAGCGCGTCAGGTCCCGGAGCGCGGTCTTTTGGCCGACCTTGGCGGTGGGCGCAGGCATCGATCGCACCGGTCGGCCTCTTCGAGCGGGCTGTTGGGATCGACCGCCAAGCTTCCGTTCCAGAAGCTCGCGCTTGCGTTGCATGCGATCGTACTCAGGCGTTCCGGGCACGACCGACGGCGTGGCTTTCGAGGGAGCGGCACTCGGCTGCCAGTCTCTCACCGCTGCGGTCGCAACGACGGGTTGCGCCTGACGCTCGGCAACTGGTGCCTTGGTCAACGCTCTGGACATCGCCGCGGCGCGCTCTTCCACGCGGCCCATCTGCTTCTCGGTGGCAGACACGGCGATACTCTGCTTGAGGTAGCGATCGTAGGCCTCACGCTTTTTCGTGCGCCCGACCGCCTCGTATGCGTCGGTCACTTTACGAAAGACCGTTTCCATCTTCGGCTTGAACGACCCGAGGTGCTTCCCGTAGTACGCGTCGGGATGGAACACCTTCGAGAGCGCGAAATAGGCATCGCGAATCTCGCCACGCTCCGCGTCCATCGCGACGCCGAGGAGCTCGTAATGGTTCAGCCTGTCCGAGCGACGGAAAGCTTGGATGACCCGCTCTTGAAGGGCCCCATCGATGTCGACATCTTCGACCAGTTCCGTCTGGGGCGGCGCGCTAGAGGCCTTGGGTGCGACCCACTCGACGACCTTCAAAGAGACCAAGCGCTCGAGCGACGCAAACACCTCCGCAGGCGCCAACACCGTCAGGTCGGCAATGTCGTTGACGTTGAGGACGCCATCGATGCAGGAATGGATAAACGCCTCCTGCGCGCTGATGTCGTGTTCCCTGACATCAGTGTCTTCGACCTGTTGCGGGATCTTCTCCTCCGCCATCGACCGCCTAGCTGCCCCTCACCCGGCCAGTCTAACGCGGCCCTTCCTGGATGAGCCACTTCAGCGGGGCCCGCCGACCGGGGCTAAACGATGAGCCGCTCCAGTAGGGCCTTCTGGGTGTGGAGCCGGTTCTCCGCCTCGTCCCAGACCCGGGACTGCGGCCCGTCGATCACCGATGCACTGACCTCCTCGCCCCGATGGGCCGGCAGGCAATGGAGGAAAATCGCGTCCGAGGCGGCACGCTTCATGGCCGCGTCATCGACGATGAAGCCTGAGAACGCGCGCTGCCGCTCGGCGGCCTCGCCCTCCTGCCCCATACTCGCCCAGACATCCGTGGTGACCACGGCCACCGCGTCCAACGCCTCCTCGGGACGCTCGACGACGCGAACGTTCGCCCCACGCGCACGCCCCTCAGCCAAGACCTGCTCATCTGGCTGGTATCCAGGCGGACAGGCGAGCACGAGCTCGAAGCCTGCCACCGCCGCGGACGCGATCCACGAGTGCGCCATGTTGTTACCGTCGCCGACCCAGGCCACGCGCATGCCCTCGAGCGAGGGGCCGAAGTTCTGACGAATGGTCATCAAGTCTGCGAGCAGCTGCACCGGGTGAAACTTATCGGAGAGCCCGTTGAGGACGGGAATGGTCGCATAGCGTGCAAGCGCTTCGAGGCGGTCGTGCCCGAAGGTTCGGTAGACCACGCCGTGCACGTAGCCGCTCAGCATGCGCGCAGTGTCTTCGATCGGCTCACCCCGCCCGAGCTGCGTGTCCCGGGAGTTGAGCGTCACCGGCTGCGCGCCGAGCTCGTGAATGCCCACCTCGAAAGAGAGACGCGTTCGTGTCGATGCTTTTTCGAACACGACGGCAACCGACTTGCCCTGCAGCGGCTGCGGGTGTGCGGGCGTCCCGCGAATGGCCTTGAGCTCAGCGGCTCGATCGAGCACCTCGAGGAGCTCCTCCTGACTGAGGTCGAAAATCGTGAGGAAGTGACGCGTCATGGCTTCCTCGGCGCATCGGCGAGGATCTTCTCGAGAATCGAAAGCCCCTCGTCGAGCTCGTCTTGCGTCACGTTGAGCGACGGCGAAATCCGGATCACATGGCCGCCTGCGAGCGTGAGCAGCAACCCCGCCGCGTGAACTGCGGCGATGGTCGCACCCGGGTCGATGTCATCGGCAAGAACCAAGCCTTGCAGCAAGCCGAGACCCCGCGTGCCCGTCGTGCTCGGGAGACGCGCGTCGAGATCGGTGAGCCGGCCGGCCAGATACTCGCCGAGGCGCTGGGCGTTCTGGATCAGCCCCTCCTCGTCGATGATGTGCAGGACCGCGAGACCCGCTGCACAGGCAAGCGGGTTGCCACCAAACGTGCTCGCATGGCTCCCCGGTGGAAGACCATCGGCGAGACGCTCGGCCACCGCCATCGCACCAAGCGGGAAGCCCCCACCGATGCCTTTTGCGAGCGAGCAGGCGTCCGGCACGACGTCAAACCATTCTTGGGCGAGGAAGCGGCCGGTTCGGCCGTACCCGGTTTGGATTTCGTCAAAAAAGAGCAGCGCGCCCCGCTCATCGCAAATGCGCCGCGCACCCTTCACGAACTCGTCGGTGGCGACGATGATGCCGCCTTCGGCCTGAACCGGCTCGAAGATGACGGCGGCAGTCCGGTCGGTCACGGCCGCGTCGAGGGCAGCGAGGTCGTTGAAGTCGATGAAGCTCACCCCCTGCACCAAGGGCTCCATGCCCTTGTGGTACTTGGTCTGCCCAGTCAGAGACAACGAGCCCATCGTCCGGCCGTGAAAGCTATTGAGCGTGGAAACGAACTCCACCCGATTCACGTCACCGCGGTCATGATGGTATCGGCGTGCGAGCTTCATCAGCGACTCATTCGCTTCGGACCCGCTATTGCAGAAGTAAACCTTGTCGAAGGGGCTCCGCGCGCAAATCGCCTCAGCCAGCTCGATGGCGCGATCGTTGTAGAAGATATTCGAGACGTGCATCAGTCGAGCGGCCTGCTCGCCAATCGCCGCGGCAAGCGTCGGATGGCTGTGCCCCACCGAAAGCACGGAAATCCCACCGGACAGGTCCAGGTACTCGCGACCCGAGGCATCGGTCACACGACGGCCGCACCCGTGCGTCAGAACGAAGGGCGCGGGGGCGTAGTTGCCGAGCTGAACCTCTTTCGCGGTGCGAAGCATGTCATCCTGCCTGGTCATAGTCTGCCTTTTGGGAAGCCCGGGGCATACCACCAATGCCCAAGGCCGTCGACCCTGGTCCAGCAGGCTCAGCGCGTGATTTCGGTGCCGATGCCTTCGTCGGTGAAGATCTCGAGCAGCACCGCGTGACGCACCCGGCCATCGATGACGTGCGCCTTGCGGACACCACCTGCCAAAGCGCTCAGCGCGCAGTCCACCTTCGGAATCATCCCGCCTTGGATGACACCATCGAGCTTGAGTGCGTCGATTTCCGATGAGCTCAGCGAACTCGCGACCTCGCCGTCCTTGCCGCGCACGCCTTCGATGTCGGTGAGCAGCACGAACTTCCGGGCGGGCAGCGCCTCGGCGATCTTGCCGGCCACGGTGTCCGCGTTGACATTGAGTGACTTTCCTTCGGCGTCGACTGCGACCGGAGCGATCACCGGAATGAACCCATCGTCGACGAGCCGGCGCACGACCTCCGGGTTGACGTGCGTCACGGCCCCCACTCGGCCCGGGTCAACCCACTTCCCGCTCTTGGTCTTCATCTTGTCGACCTTCTTCGCGCGCAGGAAGGCGTCATCTTTGCCGGTGAGCCCGACCGCCCGGCCGCCATGGCCCGCAATGAGCGATACAATCTCCGAGTTGATCTTGCCGCCCAGGACCATCTCCACGACTTCCATCGTGTGGTCATTGGTGACGCGGAGCCCGTCGAGCCGCTCCGAAACCACGCCAAGCGATTTGAGCATCTCGTCGATCTGGGGCCCTCCCCCATGCACCACAACCGGATGAAGCCCGACGTACTTCATCAAGACGATGTCGCGCGCGAAGCTGTCGCGTAGCTGCGGGTCCACCATCGCGTTGCCACCGTACTTGATGACGAAGATGTCCCCATGGAACTCCCGAATGTAGGGGAGCGCCTCTTGGAGCGTGGCTGCTTTTTGGATCAGGTCATCCACGGGGGGCGTATAGCACACTGCGAACCGCTAAACCGCGGGTTCACGGGTTCGCGGCAACTAGTCGAAGATGATCGTCTCGCGGACCGGCTGTCGCGCCAGAGCCGCCCGGCCAACGCGCCGGATGCCGAGCACGAAGGCAGCGGTTCTCAAGTCCACCGACTTCTCGTTCGCGACTTCCCGGACCGCGGCATAGGCACGGACCATCATCTTTTCGAGCTCGCCGTTCACCCGATCGAGCTCCCAGCGAAACTGCTGGATGTTCTGCGCCCACTCGAAATAGCTGACCGTTACCCCACCGGCGTTGGCCAGGATGTCGGGGACCGTGACGACGCCGCGATCGAGCAGGATCTCGTCCGCCTTTGGCGTGGTGGGTCCGTTGGCGCCCTCGACGATCAGACTCGCTCGCACGTCAGGAGCATTCTCTTCTGTGATGGCATCTTCGAGGGCTGCGGGGATCAGCACATCCGCCGGCCAGGTGATCACGTCCGGCCCGTTGAAGGGCGCACCGCCGGAAAATCCATTCACGGTGCCATGCTCGGCAGCCCAGTCGACGAGTGCGGGGACGTCGAGCCCTTCTTTGTTCTCGACGGCTCCGAGGCGGTCAGCCACAGCGACGATCTTGCCGCCCTGCTCTGCGATCAAAGACGCAGCGTGGCTGCCAACGTTGCCGAACCCCTGAATGGCGACCGTCACGTCCGCGAAGCCCTTGCCTTGATCCTTCAAGGCCTCGCGGAGCGCGTACATCACGCCGCGGCCTGTCGCCTCGTCGCGGCCGAGGGAGCCGAAAAGGTCCACGGGCTTTCCAGTGACGACGCCCGGTGAGAAACCGTAGTCGCGCGAGTACTCGTCCATGATCCAGCCCATGACCTCGGCGTTGGTGTTCACGTCGGGTGCAGGGATGTCGAGGGTGGGTCCTATGATCTCCTTGACGCGTTCGACGAAGGTGCGGGTGACCCGGTTGAGCTCGGTCTTGCTGAGGGTGTGCGGGTCACAATCGATTCCGCCTTTGGCGCCACCGAACGGAACGCCGACGATCGCGGTCTTCCAGGTCATGAGGGCGGCCAGCGCCGATGCGTGGTCCTCGTCCATGCTGGGGTGGTAGCGGAGCCCCCCTTTGTACGGACCGCGCGAGTTGTTGTGCTGTGTGCGAAAGCCACGGTAGTGAATGAGCTCTCCGGCATCGTCCTCGGTGACGACCTCGACCTTCACTACCCGGCGCGGGGTGATGAGGATCTCCCGGATGCGGTCGCCGAGGTTCAAGACGTCGGCGGCCTTGTTGAAGTAGTATTGGCTTGCGTCAAGCATGGGTTCGAGAGGCTATCGTATTGAATGCGGGATCGCGAGCCTTGCATTCGGACTACATGTGCTAGGAAACCACCCAGCGGATGAAAAAGCCGGTCAAGATCACATTGATCGGGATCGCGACCTTGGTCGGCGCCATCATCGTCGCCCTCGCTCTCGTTCCGATCCTTCTCAAGGACCGCATTGTCGATCGCCTGCGCACCGAGCTGAACGACCAGCTCAACGCTACGGTCACCTTCTCCGACGTCGATGCATCACTGCTCTCGACCTTTCCGACCCTCACCGCGGAGATCAGCGCGCTGGAGATCACTGGTGAAGGTGAATTCGAAGGGGTCACGCTCTTCGCAGCGGAGTCGGTGGCAGCAGGCGTAGACCTCGTTGCCCTCGTCATGGACGACGCGATTCAGGTCGAGTCGATCGGGATCGATCAGCCGGAAGTCCATCTCATCGTGACCGAGGACGGCAAGGCCAACTACGATATCATCGCGGAGCCTGCCGAGGCTGCGGGGGGGACGGCTGAGCAATCGGAGCTCGTTGCCTTCGAGGTCGAGCGCTATTGGATCGACGACGGGGTCATCACCTATGACGAACCCGGGATCAGTGTGGCAGCGGCCGGGCTCACCCATGAAGGGAGCGCAAAGATCTCCGGATCGACCCAGGAGCTCGCATCGGAGACCCGCATCGAGGCGCTTACGGTCAAGCTCGGACAGGTCACCTATCTCAAGAATGCGAAGACGCGCGTCGACATGGACGCCACGATCGAGACCGAACAGCAGCATCTCCAGCTCCACGAGATCCAGATCGGGGTCAATCAGCTTGCAATCGGCGGCTCGGGTGCCGTTGGCTGGGCGAACGAAGGTCTCGAGTTGGACCTGAAGCTGGTCTCCGCAAAGGGCATGCCTATCAAGGCGTTGATCTCCGCAATCCCCAACGCCTATGCGGCGGACTTCGCCGGACTGAAGGCAAGTGGTGCGTTTTCGCTGGACGCCACGATCAAGGGCGCGCTCGGCCCGGACGACAACGACGTGCCGTCATTCTCGGTGACAGCGAACGTACGAAACGGGTCGCTCAAGTACCCCGACCTGCCCCTCGGCATCACCGAGCTGAAGCTCGATGCGAAGCTCGACCACCCCGGCGGCCATCTGGACAAGATGAGAATCGCCATACCGAAGTACGGCATCGTCGCGGGGAAGAGTCACGCCGCAGGGAGCCTCGGCGTCACCAAGCCATTGTCGGCTCCGAACGTCGACTTCACGCTCAACGGCCGATTCGATCTAGCCGAAGTCGCCAACGCATATCCGATCCCCGACGTGGATGCGCTCGCTGGGCTCATCGAGGCAAACATCGACCTGAGCGCGCGTGGCGAACGAATCGCGAAGCTGACCGGCAGCATTGCAGCCACCGACGTGGTCTACCGGCCGGCAGGAGCTCCTGCCATTGAGATCAGCACAGCGCGTTTCGCGCTCTCGCCGGAGAACACCAAGATTCAGGATCTCCGCGCGAGGGTCGGAGAGAGCGACGTGTCGATCAATGGGCTGGCGTCGCCGCTCACCACCTTTTTGATGGATGACCAAACGATCACCGCCAGTGCCTGGCTGAAGTCGAACAACCTGCACGTCGATGACTTCCTATCCGGCGACGAGCCAGCCGCGGAGGGAGCAACTGAAGGACAGCCCCAAGTGTTCGCGCTTCCCGAGAACGTGGACGCGAAGCTTCAGTTTGATGTCGGCAAGCTCACCTACGGGGACCTCGTCCTCCGTGATTTCGTGGGAACTGGGAGGATTCGCAACCGCAAGCTCGTCCTGCAGGGCGTTCGCGCCAAGGCGCTCGGTGGGACCATGAAGCTCGATGGCACGGTGACGACTCCATCTGTCGGACCCCCGACATACGACATGGATTATGTCGCCGAGAAGGTGAGTTTCGCAGAAGCCTTCGAAGCCTTGCCCTCGTTGCGCGCGTACGCGCCTATCGCACGCTTCCTCGACGGCCGCTTCTCGACAGACCTCAAAGCAAGCGGAACGCTGGGCGACGATCTGTCGCCCAAGCTCGACTCGATCGACGCCGGCGGGCTCGTTGCAGCACTCCAGAGCAAGCTCCGTAGCGACTTCAAACCACTTGGCGCGCTCAACTCCGCTATTCCCGCAATCCCAAGACCTCTCGACGTCCAAAATTTCAAGGCACGCTTCAAGATCGAAGACGGCGCGGTGAAAGTGAAACCCTTTGCGGTCAAGGCCCGGGGAATCGCGATGCAGGTGGGCGGTAGCCACGGGCTCGACCAGGAGATGAAGTACCAGGTCAGCAGCGACGTTCCCTTGGACGGGCTCTCGTCGAAGCTCGCTAAAGAAGTGAAGTCGCTCGGCCTAGACTTGTCGAAGGCCAAGACGGTTGCCGTGCGGGCGAACCTCACCGGCTCGATCGATGCGCCGCGCGTGTCGGTCGATCTGGACTCGCACGCGCTTCGTGGCGCAGTTGCGGATACGATATCGGCGGAGCTTGCCGAACAGAAGGCGCGTGCGCTGAAGGAAGTTGAGCAACAGGCCGAGAAGCTCATCACCGAAGCCCAAAAGCGCGCTGACCAAGTCCGAAGAGAGGCAAGAAGGGGCGCAGAAGCCGCGCGGAAAGAGGGCTACGCCCGGGCTGCGCAGGTCGAGAAGGAGGGAGAGGTCAACCCGTTGGCCAAGATCGCAGCCCGAGAAGGGGCCAAGAAGGTGCGCCAAGAGACCGACAAGCGCGCCGATCAGATGATCGCGGAGGCCGACAAGCGAGCCGAACAACTGGTAGCCGAGGCCCGAAAGCGTTCGGCAGACATGCTCGCCGAGGCTGCGAGACGGAGCGACCAAGGGACCGAGGCCGCAGAGCAGCAGACCGACCGGATGCGTTGAGGCGATCGAAGCCCCTTCTTCATAGGGGCATGTCGTGACCGGGCTCGAATCGCTTCGAAAGGTGCCGTTGGCACGAAACACTGTGGTACCAATTGGCGCTCGATGAAATTGATCTTCGTGAGATGCTCGACGAGGACCCCGCAACGATCCCGCCTCCGATCGAGGCACGACACGACACACAAATGTAAGAGGCACTATGGCGAGCTACGACGAAATCTTCGAAAACAACCGCAAATGGGTCGAGCAAAACACCGAGCGGGATCCGGATTTCTTCAGCCGTCTCGCAACGCATCAGGAACCGGAGTTCTTGTTCATTGGGTGCGCCGACAGCCGGGTCCCCGCCAATGAGATCATGGGACTCTCTCCAGGGGATGTCTTCGTCCACAGGAACATTGCGAATCTCGTCGTCAACACGGACATCAACGCGCAGTCAGTGATCGAGTATGCCGTCGGACATCTCGAGGTGAAGCACATCATTGTGTGCGGGCACTACGGCTGCGGCGGGGTTGCGGCAGCCATGCAACCAGCGGACCTCGGGCTGCTGAACGGCTGGCTGCGCGAGATCCGGGATGTCTACCGGCTGTACCAAGAGGAGCTCGACGCCATCGAAGACACCGACGCGCGCTACCGGCGGCTCATCGAATTGAACATTCGAGAGCAGTGCGTCAACGTGATCAAGACCGCGGTCGTCCAGAAGAAATTCCTGCGCACCGGTCACCCGATTGTGCACGGATGGGTGTACGATATTTCCAATGGCCTGCTTCGCGACCTGGAGATCCCCTTCGGGGAGATCCTAGCCGCGATTCAGGAAATCTATCGCCTCGAAGAGACGTGAGCGCGGGCCTCTATTATAGGATGTACTTGGCTAGATCTTGGTCAGCGAGGATCGGGTCCAACGTGGCTTTCACGTAGTCGACGTTCACGAGGAACTTCGAATCCGCTCGCTCCGACGCGTCGTAGGAGAGCTCTTCGAGAAGGGCCTCCATGATCGTGTAGAGACGGCGGGCGCCAATATTCTCCGCGCGGCGGTTCGCTTCCGCGGCGTAGCCGGCGAGCTCTTCGATCGCGTTAGGCTCGAAGACGACGTCGATACCCTCAGTGGCCATGAGGGCCTGGTACTGCTTGGTGAGCGCGTTCTTGGGCTCGACGAGGATCTTGATGAAGTCTTCCTTCTCGAGCGAGTCGAGCTCAACCCGGATGGGGAAGCGGCCCTGAAGCTCGGGAATCAGGTCGGCGACCTTCGACGCGTGGAACGCGCCGGCCGCGATGAACAAGATGTGGTCGGTCTTTACGGAGCCGTACTTCGTGCTCACGGTCGAGCCTTCGACGATCGGAAGGAGGTCACGCTGCACGCCCTCCCGCGACACGTCGGGGCCGCCATGGCTGCGGTCGGAACTCACCTTGTCGATCTCGTCCAAGAACACGATGCCTGCCTGCTCGGTGCGCTGCACCGCGTCGCCGTGGACCTTGTCGTGGTCGATGAGCTTCTTCGCCTCTTGCTGCTTGAGAATCTCGAGCGCGTCCGGAACGTTGACCCGGCGCCGCTTCGTGCGCCCCTTGAAGCCGGGCATCTGCGACATCATGTCTTGCAGGTTCACCTCTTCGGTCGAGCTCGACCTCCGTGTCGTCGAGCTCCCCGTTGCGGAGCTGCTGCCGAAGGTCGTTGACCTCGCTATCGGAATAGAACGGCTGCGGCTGCTGCGCTTGCTGCGGATTGATTTGGAAGCTGAGCGGCCCGAACTGATGTGTCTGTGGGCTCGGGTCGGGTTCCGGCTGGGCCGCCGGCCGTTGCGCGGCGAGGATCATCTTGGCGAGGCGGTCTTCGGCGGCATCTTGCGCACGCGTCTGCACGCCCTCGAGGGCTTCTTTCTCGCAGATCTGGATCGCGTTCTCGACCAGATCGCGAATCATCGATTCGACGTCCCGCCCGACGTAGCCTACCTCGGTGAACTTCGAGGCTTCGACCTTCACGAACGGCGCACGCGCGAGCTTGGCAAGCCGGCGAGCGATTTCGGTCTTACCAACGCCGGTAGGCCCGATCATGATGATGTTGCGCGGCGCGATCTCGTCGCGAAGGTCGCTCGTCACGTGTTGTCGTCGCCAGCGGCTACGGAGCGCAATGGCGACTGCTCGCTTGGCCTTGTGCTGCCCAATGATGTACCGATCGAGCTCGCCAACCGTTTCGCGCGGGGTAAAATTCCCTAACGTCATCCGCCCATCTCCTCGACGATGATCTCATTGTTTGTGTAGACGCAGATCTCTGCGGCGATCTCGAGTGACCGGCGCGCGACCTCGGCGGCGGGCAAATCGCTGTTGCGCAGGAGCGCCCGGGCGGCCGCCAGAGCGTACGACCCGCCTGAGCCGATCGCGATCACGCCTTCATCGGGCTCGATGACATCGCCCGTCCCGCTGATCAAAAACGTCGACTCGGCATTCATCACGACCAGCATCGCTTCGAGCCGCCGTAGATACCGATCGGTTCGCCAGTCCTTGGCAAGCTCGACCGCGGAGCGCTGCAAGCCGCCCCGGTGCTCCTTGAGCTTCGCCTCGAAGCGGTCGAGGAGCGTGAAGGCGTCCGCCGTGGCCCCGGCGAAGCCAGCCACGACCTTGCCCTCGGCAATGCGGCGGACCTTCCGGGCCTGGCCTTTCATCACAGTCTGGCCAAGGGACACCTGGCCATCTCCGGCCATCGCGGCTTTGCCGTCTCGGCGTACGGCAACGATGGTTGTGGAACGAAAAATAGGCGGATCTGGTTGATTCATTTCAGGTCGGAGCAACCTAAGTCGGCCTCTTGGGCTGTCAACCGTCGCCGGTCTTATCCCGCGCCAAGGGGTGAGCGCGATCATATACTTCCATCAGTCGGTCGACGCTGACATGGGTGTATCGCTGCGTCGTCGACAAGCTGGAGTGACCAAGCAGCTCCTGAATCGAGCGGAGGTCGGCGCCAGCGTCGAGCAGATGCGTGGCACAGCTGTGGCGCATGGCATGGGGATGGAGATCTCCGCGCCCTGCCCCGAGCGTCCCGTGACGCCGGACGATGTTCTGCACCTGCCGAACGCTCAGTCTGCGACCGCCTTGTGAGAGCCAGAGCGCATCGGCATCGCCCTCCTTGGCCTTCTCGAGCAGGCCTCCGCGGTCGGGCAGATAGGCTCGAATCGCTTCAACAGCGGACTTGCCGAGAGGAACTATGCGCTCCTTGCCGCCCTTTCCGAGCACCCTCACCTCCGACTCGGTGAAGTCGCAATGGTCGAGATTCATTCCTGCGAGCTCGCTGACGCGCACCCCGGTTCCGTACAGCGTCTCCAGCAGGGCTTGGTCACGCGCCTTGAGCGGCTTGGCGCGTTTCTCCTCTTTCGGGGGCGCCTCCATCACCCGAAACGCCTGGTCGACCGTGAGGAACCGCGGCAACGACTTCGCGATCTTCGGCGAGCGCAACCCCGACGCCGGATTCTGATCGATGAACTGCCGTTTCAAGAGGAACTTGAAGAACGAGCGAATGGCGCTCACTTTCTTCTTCATCGTACTCGCCTGATTGACGCCAAAGAGACTCGACAGAAACCCCCTCAACGCAACGATATCGAGCTTGCGGGCATCTGCCGGTAGCCCCTGGTCGCGCACGTAGTCATGGAAGCTCCGCAAGTCGCGAATGTAAGTTTCGACGGTGCGCGCCGAACTCCTACGCTCATCCGCTAGGTATTGAGCGAAGGCGTCGATCTGCTGTTCGAGCGGATCCGTTGCGCTCATCGTTCGACTCTACCACGTCGGTCAGCCACGCCCCGAGATCCTGCAGCGCGCGCTCCGACTGCAGGTCGCGGCGAGCACGCTTGTTCAGCCGTCGCCCCTCGATCGGCGGCACCATACTGAACATCACGTTGGACGGCTGAAAGTCGTCGTTGCGCTCTCGCAGGTGCCCGATCATCCCACCAAGCATCGTGGTCGGCGGTGGAAACGAAAACTCCAGCCCCTGCGCTTCGTGGGCCAACTTGATGCCAAGCAGCATCCCGCACGCGGCACTCTCGACATAGCCCTCGACCCCACTGATCTGACCCGCAAGATAGACGCCTGGCCGCGACCCGAGCGCCAAGTCGTCGTCGAGCACCTTGGGTGAGTCCACAAACGTATTGCGATGCACCGTCCCGAGCCGTTCGAACTCGGCGTTCTCGAGGCCCGGTATCATCCTAAAGACGCGCTTCTGCTCCGGCCACGTCATGCGCGTTTGGAAGCCGACCATATTGAACGCGGTGCCCGCTTCGTCTTCTTGGCGCAGTTGCACCACCCCATGAGGCCAACGCCCCGTGCGTGGGTCGGTCAGCCCAACCGGCTTCATGCACCCAAACGACAAGGTCTTGGGACCGCGCGAAGCCATCACCTCGACCGGAAGACAGCCCTCGAAATAGCGCGCCTCCTCGAACTCGCGCGGCGTGACTTTTTCTGCATCGAGAAGTGCCTGCACGAACGCTGCGTACTCTTCTTGGTTGAGGGGACAGTTCACGTAGGCGGCATCCCCGCCCTTGTCGTAGCGCGAGGCGCGGAAGGCGCGGTCGAAGTTGATTGAGTCGGCTGAAACGATCGGCGCAATCGCGTCGTAATACGCCAAGTGCTCGGCACCCACGGCCGCGGCGATGTCGGCGGCTAGGCCCCCCGAAGTGAGGGGCCCGGTCGCGATGACCAGCGGCCGCTGCTCCGGAATCCGGTCGACTACTTCATTAACCACTTCAATGAGTGAATGCGCCGCAATACGGCGCGTGATTTCAGCGCTGAACTGGTCGCGGTCGACGGCGAACGCCCCGCCGGCCGGCACGCGGTGAAGCTCCCCTACCTCCATCACGAGCGAACGGCAGCGGCGCATCTCTTCTTTGAGAAGCCCGACCGCGTTGTGTATGGCGGCGCCACGAAACGAATTGGAACACACGAGCTCCGCCATTTGATCGGAGTGCTGTGCGGGGGTGCGCGACGACGGCTTTTGCTCGATCAGGCGCACCGACACGCCGCGTTCGGCCAACTGCCACGCGCACTCGGTGCCGGCCAGGCCCGCACCAATGACGACTACATCTGCCACAGCGGGAACCTTACCCCGCAGCAGAGCCGGCAGCAGGCTGCGTCTCTTGCGACTCGCTCTCGTCGGGCAACTCGCTGGGGTCGTACGGGCGCTCGAAGTCGCACGTCTCGTTGGCGCACTTGAGCTTGGGGTTCTTCTTGCCACCCATCGCGACTAGGAAATCACTGGCACAAGTCGGACACTTTATCCCGACGGGCTTCTGCCACACGCGGAAGTCGCACGGCTCTTCGGAGCGATAGTTCGTACAACCATAGAACGGACGGCCGCGGCCCTTCGGCTTGATCGGAACGATGTCGCCCGTCTTGCACTTCGGGCACTTGTACCCGAGCGGCACCGCGCGCGTGTGCTTGCACGCCGGATACTTGGAGCAACCGAGGAACCAGCCATTGCGGCCCCAGCGCTTGGTCATCTTCGCGCCGCACTCGTGGCAGTCGTATTCGGTGAGCTCCGGCTCTTTGGGCTCTTCGATCTCGCCGTCGGGACCGATGTTGAGCGTGTAGCGGCACTCGGGGTACTTCGTGCACCCGATGAACGGCCCGTTGCGACCCCAGCGTTTCACTAGAGGATCCCCCGACTCGGGACATTTCTCCCCGGTTTCGACCGGCTCGGGCCACCACTTCCCCTCTTGCTCGACCGCATGCGCAATCTGCGCCTGCAGCCGCTCGTGGAATGGCTGAAGCACGTCGAGACGTTTCACCCTGGCTTCCCCGACCGCGTCGAGGTCCTCCTCGAGCTTCCGCGTGAACCCGATGTCGGCCAGGTCGAAGTTGTCGGCGACCAGCTTCTCGATGACCAGCGTGCCAAGCGGACTCGGAACCAGCTTGTTGCCGTCCTTGATGACGTACGAACGCTGCTCGACCTTGCTGATGATTTCGGCGTAGGTGCTCGGGCGGCCGATGCCCTCCTCCTCCAGCTTCTTCACGAGGGTCGCCTCGGTGAAGAGTGGCGGTGGCTCGGTCTGCTTGTGGTGCGACTCAGCGCCCGGCGGAATCACGAGGTGAAGCGCCTCCCCTTCATTGAGCTCGGGAAGACTGTCGTCGTCGTCGCCCGTCCCGTCTTCGGGGCTCGGCTCTTCACCGGCGAGCGGTTCGGTCGTGGCGCCGTACACGGCACGCCAGCCCGGAATTTTGAGGACGCTACCGCTCGCGCGAAGCCCGTAAGCATGGCTACCCGCGGTCGCCTCGATCTCGACGCCCGTCTGGTCGAACACCGCCGGTGTCATCTGCGACGCGACGAAGCGGTCCCAGATCAGCTTGTAGAGCCGGCGCTGAGGATCGGTGAGGTACTTGCTCACCTCTTCAGGGGGCAGATCGAGACGCGTCGGACGAATCGCTTCGTGAGCGTCCTGCACGTTTTGGTTCTTGGTCTTGAAGAAGTTGGGCTTCTCCGGGACCGAGTCCTTGCCGAACTTCTTGCCGATGTACTCCCGGCAGTCGTTCACGGCGTCGGGCGAAAGCCGCACGCTGTCCGTACGCATGTAAGTGATGAGGCCAACCCCTTCGGCGTTCTTGCCGCGTCCGAGCGTGATGCCTTCGTAGAGTTGCTGCGCGATCCGCATTGTACGCTTGGGCGGCATGCTCAGACGGTTCGCGGCGTCCTGCTGCAGCTTCGACGTCGTGTACGGCGCCGGAGCTTTGCGCGAAGCCTTCCGCTTCGTGATCCCCTTGACCTGGTAGTCGGCCACCTTGAGATCGGACAGGTAGCGCGTCGCGTCCTTCTCGTTGAGCGCCGCCAAACGCGAGCCGACCTTGTCGAGCTTCGTCCCGTCGACGCTCTGGAGCGCCGCCATGAACGAGTGGGGCTTATCGCCCTTCAATCGTGCGTCAACGAGCCAGTATTCGATCGGAACGAACGCATCGCGCTCGTGCTGACGGTCGACGATGATGCGAAGAGCCGGCGTCTGAACACGCCCTGCCGAAAGCCCGAACGCGAGTTTCTTCCACAGCAGGCTCGAAAGCGGATAGCCGCCGATACGATCGAGCACGCGACGGGTTCGCTGCGCTTCGTAGAGATTCGCATCGAGGTCGCGCGGCTCATCGAGGCCCTTTTTGACCCCGCGCTTGGTGATCTCTTCGAAGAGGACCCGCTGGATTTCGGCGTCTTTGTTCGCCTTCTTGGCTACCTCCATCAGGTGGTAGGCAATCGCCTCGCCCTCGCGGTCAGGGTCTGTTGCGAGCAGAACCTTCTCAGCCTTCTTGGCCGCAGCCCGAATCGCTTTGACGACCTCGGGCTTGCCCTTCTCCTCGAGGAGCTCGTAAGTCTCCTGGAAGCCGTTATCGAAGTCGACGCCTCCCTTTTTGGGTAGGTCCTTGATGTGGCCTTTGGACGCGAGAACCTCGTAGCCGGCACCGACGTACTTCTTGATGGTCTTCGCCTTGGCAGGGGACTCCACGATGAGGAGGATTTTGGACATCGATCTCCTTTAGTAAGGCTTCCTGCCACTTCGGCAAGTTTGGTACCGGCCCCCCGGCTTCTCCTCGACCAGCCCCCGAACGAGCAGGCGCAGAATAGACTGCTGAACCTCGAACGCCGGCATTCCGGTGCGTTGGCAAAGGTCCTCCGCGTGGCGGGCCCGGCCTCCTAGGGATTCGAGAATGGTTTGCTCTGCTTGGGTCAAATCGCTGAAATTGTGAGTGTTTTCGCTTTTTGGGGGAGAGTTGGCCACCCGGCCGGGCCCCCTCAGCGCGGTCTCCGATAGGACATCGGTGGGACCCACGCAAATCCTCGCTCCCTTGCGGAGGAGCCCCAGATTGCCCGATCCCCGCGGATCCCAAGGCGAAGCCGGCACCGCAAAGACCGGCCGCCCGAGCTGCTTGGCAAACCGGGCGGTGGATAATGCGCCAGAACGGGCAGGAGCCTGAACGACGACGGTCGAGCCGCCGAGGGCGGCGATCAACCTGTTCCTTTTGAGGAAGCGCCCGGGCCGCGCATCCGTGCAATCGTCGGCTTCCGTGAGCAGGCACCCGGCATCAGGCACCCGCGCGAACAGGTCGTAGTTGGCACGGGGGTACGGTGTATCAAGCCCAGTCGGAAGCACGACCACGGTTCGCCCTCCCCCATCGATGGCGCCCTCATGCGCCGCCCTGTCCACGCCGATCGCACCACCTGACACGACAACGAAGCCGTTGAGCACCGCCGCGCGAGCGAGGGTGTAGGCGAAATCGAGCGCCTCATCGTCGGCGCGGCGAGTGCCGACGATCGCGACAGCGCGCTGGAGATCCGGCAACTCGCCGACAGTGCGAAACTCGTCGGGTGCATCTGAGAGGTCACGCAGCCCAGCGGGATAGTCCGCACAAGCGGAAGTCACCAAGCGCGCGCGCCCCGAACGATCCCCAAGCATCACGCGGCGATATCGACCACCAATCCCACCGGTTGCGCCGCTACAGTGGCCGAAATTCCTGCCTTCGTCGTCAACCTCGTTCGGATCTCTTTTCATCGATCGAATTCTGGTAGAACGCCCTTGCAATGAACCCCGAATCCAAACTTCCGCCCTACCCGATGGAACAGGTGCTCGCGGCACCGTTCCCCGAGCGTGTGAGACTCGTCTGCCGTAGCTGGGCGGCGCAAGTGGCTCCAAACCAGCCGGTCGTGATGGCGCTGTACTGGACGAAGTACCTCTTCGTCTACGTCGGCGGCTGGGCGGCCTTCTGCGCCTTCAACACGGGTTACCCCGGCTTCACGTCTCCGGTCGAGTGGGCCTTCTCGGCCGCCGCGTTCCAGAAGATGATTGTCTGGTCGATCTTCTACGAGCTGCTTGGACTCGGCTGCTCCTGGGGCCCGTTGAATGCGCGCTTCAAGCCGATGACGGGGGGCTTTCGCTACTTCCTCCGGCCCGGCACGACCAAGCTTCCGCTCTTTCCCGGTGTCCCCATCATAGGCAACCCTCTCCGCAACTGGCTGGACGTCGCGCTCTACTCCGCCAACCAGCTCTTCCTGCTCAGAGTCCTGGTCGCGCCAGAGCTGACACCCGAGTTGCTCATGCCGGCGTTCGTGCTGCTCCCTCTACTTGGCGTCCTGGACAAGACGCTGTTCCTCGCTGCGCGTGCGGAGCATTACTACGTCGTTCTCGTATGTTTCGTCGTCGCCGGTGCCGACGTCCTCTGGATCTCGGGATCCAAGATGGTCTGGTGCTTCATCTGGTTCTGGGCGGCGACATCCAAGCTCAACAGTCACTTCCCGTCCGTGATCATGTTCATGATGAACAACGGCCCCTTCTTCCCGAAGTTCCTGAAGAAGCGACTCTTTCGGTCCTATCTCGACGACCTGCGGCCCTCGCGTCTCGCAGGCTTCATCGCCCATATCGGAACGGCCATCGAGTACATGATTCCCGTCCTGCTCCTCTTGAGCCCCAACGCAACGACGACGACCCTCTTCCTCTGCCTGATGGCGAGCTTTCACACCTTCATCGCTCTCAACAACCCCAACGGCATGCCCATCGAGTGGAACATCCTGATGATCTACGGCGCCATCTTCCTCTTCGGCGTGCACCCCGAAGCGAGCGTCCTGGCGCTGGGGCAGGCGCCATGGCTCCTGGCCTTCCTCGTGGTCTCTCTGGTCGGCGTACCGCTGCTCGGGAACTTCTTCCCCTCGCGCGTCTCGTTCCTACTGTCGATGCGGTACTACGCGGGCAACTGGGCCTACAACATCTGGCTCTTCCGCAAGGGCGGCAGCCTCGAAAAACTCGATCGACTCAAGAAGTCGGCGGGAACGATGGCAGAGCAGCTCGCCCAGCTGGGTCTGGACGAGGAGACGGCCAATCTCGCGAATACGATGGTCATGGCCAGCCGCTTCATGCACTTCGAAGGTCGCCCGCTCCTCGAGATGCTACCCAAGGCAGTGAATGACATCGAAAACTACGAATGGATCGAGGGTGAGGTCTTCGGCGGCTCGATTATCGGCTGGAACTTCGGCGACGGACACCTGAACGGGAAGCTGCTGCTGGACGCCATCCAACCGCAGTGCCAGTTCGAGGAAGGTGAAGTGCGCCTGCTCTCCATCGAGTCGCAGCCTCTCTTCAAGCCCACGATGGAGTGGAAGATCTACGACGCCGCGACGGGCCTCATCGAGGAAGGGACGACCGACCTAAAACGAATGCGGGACCAGCAGCCGTGGCCCACGGGAGAATTCGCCGAGGCCTTACGCCCGTAGAGAGGCAACCCAACCCCACAACCCAGGTCGGGTTGCTGCGAGTGCATCCACCTTAGTAGGAAGTCGGGACGGCTAGCTTAGGAGCCCTCTTTGGTCTCCGAAGAAGTCGACATAAACATCTAGTGCCGCGCAACTCGGTGTAAGCCCCAAACAGTAATGTCCGGCTCCTCCCATGGCGGAGTTGACGGCCCCCACGCCGTGCAGGAAGTGGCCATCGGTCGCGAATGCTCGGGGGACGTTCGCCAGGAGTAATAGACCGACCATTGCCAGGCCGGACAAACGATGACGAAGCATACAGACCCCTTGCCTTGATAAGGTGACTCGGGGCCACCGGTTTGAGCAGAGATTGTCTCTGAGCTGCCAAACGTGTCAACGAACCTGGGACACTCAGTTCTCAATCCTTCGGGACCCGAATTTCGCGGAACGTACTATGTGTTGGCGATCTCGATCCCAGCGGTTTCAAACCTACTTACGATCGTGGCGAAACGCTCGTCGGTGTCGCGGCTGAGTCCGAGTTTCGGCTGCTTGCCATGAACGATGTCGATCTTGACCTCCCCCATGTTGTGGTACGCGAGGAGGTGAAGCTTCGGGTGGCCGATGGATTGCAGGAGCTCGATCGCCGCATCGATGTTTTCGTCGGTGTCGGTGTAGCCGGGAACCAACGGCATGCGAAACTCTACGGGGAACCCGTTCTTCGCGAGATGCTCGGCATTGCTCAGAATAGTCTCCAACCCCTTGCCGACGGATTGCTCGTGCCGAATCGGATCGAGAATCTTCAGATCAAAATAGATCAGATCGATTTTCTCAAGAATAGGCAGGCACTTCTCCAGACTGAATCGGCCGGCAGTCTCGATACCGGTGTGGATACCGCTTCGCACACAGAGGTCCACAAAGCGGTCTAGAAACTTGGGATAGAGCGTCGGCTCCCCGCCGCTCAGTGTGACGCCACCACCATCGTCAAAGTATGGCTTGTCGCGCAGGACCCGATCCATCAGCTCTTCCGGCGTCAGTGTCTCTCCGATCAGTCTTAGCGCCGAGTGGGCGCAGCTCTCGACACAGTCCCCGCAGACGGTGCAGCGGTCCGTATTGATACGAAAACCGTTTCGATTAATCGCTCGTTCAGCGCAGACCTCTTCACAGGCAAAACTCTCGCGACAGCGGTCCGCGTAGAAGGCGACGGTCGTCTGCGCATCATGTGCTTCTGGGTTCTGGCACCAGTCGCAGTGGAGATTGCACCCCTTGAAGAACACGAGCG
>JAFDFW010000173.1 GCA_019309605.1 Deltaproteobacteria bacterium
GTTGCGCGCTTCTTGGTTGCGCGCTTCTTGGTTGCGCGCTTCTTGGTTGCGCGCTTCTTGGTTGCGCGCTTCTTAGTTGCGCGCTTCTTGGTTGCGCGCTTCTTAGTTGCGCGCTTCTTAGTTGCGCGCTTCTTAGTTGCGCGCTTCTTAGTTGCGCGCTTCTTCGGCGCGGCCTTCTTCTTAGTTGTGCGCTTCTTAGCCGCACGCTTCTTAGCTGGCCGCTTCTTCGCGGCTTTCTTCGTTCGTTTTTTTGCAGTCGCCATTTCGACCTCCTCCAAGGTGGGTCAATATTGCAGGTGCACGTACCGTATTGTCACGTCACTTCACGTGTCAAGCGGAAGCGCATATGAATTATACATAACTTTGCTCTATTTGAGCGAAAAACTTTGCAACCTCGCGTTTCAACACTTTGTAATTATTGATAAACGTATGTTTATCAGACCATATTGAAAAGCTGAAGAAAGTTCGTACAAGCGCAATGCCGCAAACCATGGGAAGGCAGAGCAGCAGATCGCATGTGCCGACCGCGAGCGCGTGGACGCGTTGACCGAGTCGCACTCTGGGGGTAAGTTTCGCCCGGCTGGGGCGCTACCCGGCTGCACCGAAAGGGCGGGATCGCGCGAAGTGCGCCGCGAAGGCTGGAAATAAACACGACGCAGCGCCCGTTCAACCTAACGCCTGCCAATCAGGCGTCAGCGGACATTTTTGGCGAGATAAGGAGTCCCGATGCAAGCGGGGACATACGAATTCAAAGTTGGCGACAAGGCCATCTACCCCAAACAAGGCGTGACCGAGGTCGTTTCCATCGAGGAGCGGAAAATCGGCACGGCTACAATGGAATTTTACGTACTGAAGCCACTGGATGCGAAGAACAACGACCGCATCCGGGTGGCGGTCGCGCAGGCCAAGAAGGTGGGGCTCAGACCCCCGATCTCCGAGAGCGATATCAAGGAGATCTTCTCGCTTCTCGCGGAGCAACCCGTCGTCTTCGACAATCAGACCTGGAACCGCCGATACCGCGGTTTCATGGACAAAATCAAGACCGGCTCGGTTTTCGACGTGGCCGAAGTCATGCGTGACCTCTATCGGCTACAGGTCGAGAAGTCCCTGTCGTTCGGCGAGAAGAAAATGCTGGAGACCGCGCGTAATCTAGTCGTGAAGGAGATCGCCGTGGCGCTGTCCAGGAGCGAAGAGAGCACGCAGGCCGATATCGAGCAGATCTTCGAGAAGAGCTAACTCTTCCGAGGAATCCCAACGGTAGCTTGCGCGCTCGGCATTTCGATGCCGCGACGGGCCAACCGCTTCGTGCAGAATCGATCTGAAGCCAATCCGCTCGGTCGACCGCGTCTGATCCCTGACAACGCTACAACGGAAACACGAATGGCGAAAAACACACTTCTGATCAACGTCGACATTGGAGAGACGCGCGTTGGTCTCATTGCGGACGGTGTACTCCGCGAACTCTACGTCGAACGACGGCATCATCGATCGCCGGTTGGCAATATCTACCTCGGCCGGGTGACGCGCGTCCTGCCGGGCATGCAGGCAGCGTTCATCGACATCGGGCTCGATCGCGCCGCCTTCCTTCACGTGGAGGACCTCCAAGCGGAGCCAGGCACGGAAGAAGACGGCGAAGGAAACGAAAAGCGCGGCTCCTCCAAGGGACGGCGGAACCGAGTCTCCCGAAAGACCCCGATCCGCGACCTTCTCAACGAGGGACAGCAGCTCATGGTACAGGTCTCGAAGGGGCCGATCGGCACCAAGGGCGCCCGTGTCACGAGCCACGTAGCACTCCCGGGGCGCTACGTCGTGTTCATGCCCACCGTCGACCACGTCGGGGTTTCGAAACGCATCGGCAATGACCGCGAGAGGCGTCGGCTCAAAGAGGCCATCGACTCGGTGAAACCCCCGGAAGGCGGCGTGGTCGTGCGGACACTCGCGCAGGGGCTCACCAAAAAGAAGCTCAAGGCCGACATCGGTTACCTCGTGCAACTCTGGGAACAGACTCAAATCGCACGCGACGCGGTAAAGAAGACGCCTGCGCTGGTGCACGAAGAGCCGGACCTGGTGATTCAGTCGGCGCGGGACCTCTTCACCGAGGACGTCACCGAGATCGTCATAGATGATCGCGACGAGTACCAGCGCCTCAAGGAGTTCTTGACGCTCTTCCTGCCAGAGCGCGCCAACGACGTGCGGCTTTACGAGGACTACGAGCCTTTGTTCGATGAGTACGGCATCGAGGAAGAGATCACCCGCGCCCTGTCGCGAAAGGTCCAGCTCCCCTCGGGCGGGCACCTCGTCATCGATCAAGCGGAAGCGCTCACGGCGATCGATGTCAACACCGGGCGATTCACCGGTAAGGGGCGCGACGTCGAGCAGACGATCCTTCAAACCAACCTCGAGGCTGTGCGTGAAATCGCGTATCAGCTCCTGTTCCGAAACATCGGTGGCCTGATCGTGCTCGACTTCATCGACATGGAACGGCACGCCCATCGAGAAAAAGTCTTCAAGGCGTTTCTCGCCGCCCTCAAGAACGACAAGTCGAGGACGACCGCGATTCGAATCAGCGAGTTGGGTCTAGTCGAGATGACGCGGAAGCGGACCCGGCAGTCGCTGGGTCGAACGCTCTACGAACCGTGCTTCTTCTGCGACGGGACCGGGCTCCTGCAGTCGAAAGAAACGGTGTGCCACGAGATCTTCCGGCAGATGCGGCGTGAGCGGGACTCCCTGCCCGGCTACAAGATAGTCATCAGCGCACATCCCGCCGTCTGCGATATGCTCGAACGCGAGGAAAAGGTGTCTGTCGCAGAGGCATCGCAGCGGTTTCAACGGCGTATCGAATTGAAGCCGCGAAACGACTATCATCTGGAACAGTTCGACCTGACGGGGGACTGACGTTTCGATGAACAACGACGACGGCCAACGTATCGACAAGCGGGTCACGATCAACAAAGAGTTCGAATCGTTCGACGCATTCGTTCACGAGTATGTCACCAACGTGTCGCGGTCCGGCGTATTCATCCGCTCGAAGGAGCCACTTCCGGTTGGGACCGAGGTCGACCTCACCTTCACCGTGATCATGGACGACGTCGAAACGATCGAAGGCACCGGGCAGGTGGTTCGTGTCCAAGATGACCCGCCTGGAATGGGCGTGGCGTTTACCAAGTTGACGAAGTACTCGAAGGACTTGCTTGGTAGGTTGCTGACGCTACACGGAAGCTCGAGCGCGTAGGCCGCTCAGTAGGCACCGTCTACTTGCTGACCAGGTAGCCTTTTTCGAGGAGTGCGACCACAGCCTCGGCAACCTCGGGATCCGGCTTGCCGCCGTGGTTCATCATCTCGACGAGGGTGTCGTGGTCGAGCGCGAGTTGAATCATGTCGAGCTCCTCGGGGGTAGCGTCGCGGAGCGGCTTCCCTAGAGGTGAGGCGACGGAGATGGTGGATTGCAGCGGCGGGAGAGCGTCTCCGAGACGCATCATCTCGTCGAGCTGTCGCATGCCCTCCATGAGGAGGCCTTCGATGCTGCTCTTAATCTCGGTTGGAAACGTGCGCTCCACCTTGGGCAGCAGATCGAAGGTGCCCTTGTCCCAGACCAGCACGCGGTAGAAAGCCTTCTCGGGCGGCACCGACTCGTCGCCGTTGACGACCGCGAACTGCACCATGCCCTCTTCGAGGTAGATGGAACCGACGTCGATCTCGGTCGTGATCTGCAAGACGCCCGTCTTCTTGGACGCCGAGAACAGCTGAAGGAGATCCGGCAGCGGCACCTCGGCAATGGAGCCGGTCATGGTGCTGACTGCGGATGGGCGTGCGCTCGAAGCCGCAGCGTCCATCTTGGCTTTGGCATCCTGCACGGAGGAGGAGCCATCGGAGGCGACAACTTTGATGATGCTCGTGCCAATTAGGATGCGGTCGCCCTCGGCCAACTTGGTCCGAGTGATCTTCTCGCCGTTGACGAAGCTCCCGTTCGTCGAGCCGAGATCTTCCAAGAAGATGTCACCGCTCTCGACAGAAATCTTCGCGTGGCGGCGCGAGACCATATCCTCCACGAGGACCATCTCCAGCTCGCTCGAGCGCCCGATCACAATCTCCCCGTCGTCAGGAAGAGGGAATTCCCCTCCCTGGTACTTCCCAGAGATGAAACGCAGCGCCAGCGGCAACGCTAGACCTTCGATGACCAACTCCCCTCGCTCAGAGCCCATTGTAGCGAAACCCCACCTTCAATCAGAGTTAAGGCTAGGAGCTAGCGGTGCAAGCGGTCAAGCCTTTGGCCTGGAAAGAGGGACGAAGAGACGGCTAGGGCTTGCCTGGGGCACATGTTAGAAGGTCAGAGATGGCCCGTGCGGCGGCTGCAATGGCTTGTCTGCTTGGTCTTTTGGGGGCGATTCCGGCCGGGGCCCAGACCAAGGACCTCCGCAGACCCTGGCGGACGGTCCAAAGCGAGCATTTCGAGGTCAACTACCCGGAGCCCTTGGCGCTGGTGGCCCGGCGGGTCCTGGCGATCGCTGAGCGGTCCAACGCGAAGCTCGGGCCCCTCCTCGGCCACCAGCCCAAGAAGCGGGTTCAAATCGTCCTGACGGACGAGGTCGACGCGGGCAACGGCAGTGCCACCCCGCTCCACTACAACAAGATTCGGCTCTACGTGAGCCCGCCTGCGGACCTTTCGGTGCTCGGCGATTTCGACGATTGGCTCACGGTCCTCGTTACTCACGAGCACAGCCATATTTTGCACCTCGACAACATCGGCGGGCTTCCGGCGGTCATCAACAAGATCCTCGGAAAGGTGTGGGCGCCGAACATGCTGCAGCCGCGTTGGATCATCGAGGGTATCGCGACGTACCTGGAGTCCGCCGAGACCGCGGGCGGGCGGCTCCGGTCGACGCAGTACGAGATGTACATGCGCATGGCCGTCCTCGAAGACAACATCCTTCACTTCGACACGCTCAACAACCGAACCGACTATTGGCCGCACGGCGAGATCTGGTACCTGTACGGGTCGCGGTTCATCAACTGGCTCGTTCAGCAATACGGTGAAGAGCTGATCCGCGAGATGGCGAAATGGTATGGGCACCGAGCCATTCCCTTCAGCGTCAACCGGATGGGTAAACGGCTCACCGGAAAGACATTCGACGAGCTCTACGCGCTTTGGATCGCCGACATGCGCCGTCAGTACGGAGAGGTGGAAGCAGGAGTCCGCGCGCAGGGCATGACGAGCGCCCGCCGCATCACATTCCATGGCGAAACCGTTCGCGGGTTGCGTTTCGCCGGCAACCATCGGCTGCTGTACTACGCGCAAGACGGGCACAACGACCCGCAGATCCGGACGCTCAACCTGGCCAACGGCAACGAAGTCCAGCGCATCGTGCGCAGCGCCGGC
>JAFDFW010000174.1 GCA_019309605.1 Deltaproteobacteria bacterium
CAACTCTGCCGCTGGTCGCGCTCGGTGTGGACGACGAAGAAGATCGTGGTCGAATCGCGGCGGTCGACCCTTGGCCCGCCCGAGTTCGGCCGAGGTCGCTTCGAGGCTCAGTGCTCGATCAACTGGGGACCCCGCGGGCAGAAGACGCGGCAGCCGGAGCGCTCCTGGCCGCACTGAGCCCAGCTCTCGCCAAGCTCTACCCCCCGGAGCTCGAAAGCTATGGGCTCGCAACCCGAGATAGGCTCCCGACCGAGGCCAATCACCCGCTCCGAGAGATCGCGAACCGCATCGCAGCGGCACTCGACGTTCGCAATTTCGATCTGTTCCTGCACCGTGTCCGAAACCGGGGCCTCACGATCGAGTTCGGCACCCATCCTGCCGTGCTGGTTCCGGCGGCCATCATGGAGAAGGACCCGAGCACGCAAGCCTTCTTGCTGGCACAGCCCATGACGCAGATCGCGCGCGGCTACCACGCGATCGAAAAACTCACACCGCGAGAACTCGATGTGTTGTTGGCCTCTGCGGCGCGAACCGTGAAACCCGACTTTGGCTCCGGTTTGACCAGCGAAGAATTCCTCGATGAGCAAACGAGACGGCTGCAGCGAGCGATCCCGCGGCGCGACCGAAGGCTCGTGCGCGACGCGGCCCTCGCCTACTCCCAAGCCAATCGAGTGAAGTTCGACCGATGGGTCAACGCGGCTAAGCGAACGGCCCTCCGGGCGGCGCTTCTCGTCTGCGATGATCTCGACCCCCTCGTGCAAGATGTGCGAAGCCGAATCGCGCCCGAGCGAGAAGCGGAGGGTGAGACGTTCGACAAGCACCCGGCCTACGTCGATGCGCTGAAGTTCTGGGCCTCCCCGGCGGCGATGCACTTGCGCGAGCACATGGGAATGCTCTCCCCTCGTTAGCGGCGTGTACGTCTCAGGCGTTCTGGTGCGTGTGCCGGTCGATGCGGTAGACGAGCAAACCAAACGCAACGCCGAGGATGACGAGCATCGGGAGCCCCGAATAGAACGCGGGGCTCGCAAGAAACGCGATGAGACCATAGTCGCGCGTGAACTGTCGGTAGGAGCCGACGACGGAAAGCCTGTCCCATGCGAGCGGCCACACCGCCGCCGCGATGAAGAGCAGGCCGACCGCAATCCGGCGAACGGCTTCGTCGCGCGAAGCTCGGCACAGCGCTGCACCGAGCCAAAAGCCCAGCAATGCCGCGCCGATCAGGAGCAGGATGGCCAGCAAGCCCCAAACCCAAATGGCGTGGCCTGTGTCGACCCAATAAAAGAGAAACCAGTCGCCGTGAAATACGTAGAAGTAGATGGCTGTTGGCAAGAGGACGAAGCCCACGAAGAGCGCGTAGGCAAGAAATGCTTCCATGCGCCAGACGGGGTCTGCGCTATGACGGACTTCGTCCCGGCCGGCATGGGCCGAGAGAGCCCCCGTGGCGATGGTGATGAGCAACAGGAAAAGTAGCGGCAAGGTGTTCCCCGAGGAGAGGCTACGTCCCCAGTTCGTGGACGGTCAACCAAACGAGCACCATAGTTGGGGCATGCGCAATGGTGCGTGGGTCGGTTTGGTGGGGTTTGTCGCGGCTTTGGCAGCCGAGACGCATGCGTCCGCCGACGCTCTGGGCGATCTCACCGCGCCCTTCGCAAATGCGCTTCAGGACGGGAGCTACGCCGGCGCGCTGGGGTTGATCTTCGCGGCAGGCCTGGCCACCTCGCTGACCCCGTGCGTGTATCCGATGATCGCGATCACCGTCAGCGTTTTTGGCGCAAGGCAGGCCGAAAGCCGGACCAGGGCGGCCCTTCTCTCGACTTCTTTCGTTTTGGGCATCGCTGCGCTGTTCACGCCGCTCGGCGTCGTGTCTGCGCTGACCGGGAGCGCGTTTGGCAGCGCGCTCGCGAGCCCCTGGGTCGTCGGAACGTTATCGGCGTTGTTCGCTGTGATGGCATTCAGCATGTTCGGCTTGTTCGACCTCGCTTTGCCTTCAGGCCTACAGAATCGGCTCGCCCAGGCTGGTGGGTTCGGGGTGCGAGGCGCATTCGTGCTTGGATTCGTCAACGGGCTCATCGCCGCTCCGTGCACCGGGCCGGTCCTCGCGGTCCTGCTAACCTGGGTCGCCACGACCGGGAACGTTGCGTTCGGTGCGGTCGCGTTGTTCATCTACGCCATCGGTATCGGGGTGCTGTTCTGGTTCGTCGGGACCTTCGCCGTCACGCTTCCAAGGTCAGGACGATGGGTGGAGTGGACCAAGAGCGCGTTCGGCATCGCGATGCTCGCGCTGGCGTTCTACTACGTGCGCGGCCTCCTGCCCTACCCGCGTCCGGCAGTGCGCAACGAAGTTTGGCTTGCGGCCGCATTCGGATTGCTGGTGGGCGGCGTCGTCGTTGGCGCCATCCATCTCTCTTTCAAGGGGGACGCATGGGGGTCGCGCATTCGCAAGGCGATCGGCGTGGCCGCATGCGTCGCGGGCGTCCTCGGAATCGTGGGATGGGCCGAGGCGCTGCCACCCGGCGCGCACATCGGTTGGGTCGACAGTTTCGAGGCAGGCAAGCGCACAGCTCTCGCGGAAGAGCGTCCCATGTTGGTGGACTTTGGCGCCGACTGGTGTGGCGCGTGCCAGGAGCTCGAACGCGACGTCTTGAGCGACCCACGAGTCGTCGCCGAAGCGCAACGCTTCGTGACCGTGCGCGTCGACCTGAGCACGGACAAGGCGACCGACGAAAAATGGGCACTGCTCAAGGCTTACCAGCAGCCCGGGTTGCCTCTGGTGGTCCTCCACCACAGCGACGGCTCCGAGGCCGGGCGCGTCACCGGCTTGGTGGAAAGCGACGAGTTCCTCGAAATGATGGGAGCCGTTCGCTGATCGGCGCACGGCCGTGCTAGCCTCCGCCGAGGAGTGACCGGGATGAGGAAGAGCACCCTATCGAGACGCGAGATGCTTGGCCGCACTCTGCACTTGGCTGTGATCGGCTCGATGCCGATCCTGCTCAATGCTTGTGCAAAACCGGAATTTCACTGCCAGGACGTGAGCAGCGTCGGCGAAGGCGACTTGGCGCTGCGGACCGCGCTCGAATACCAAGACGTCTCACCGCACGGGGAGCAAAAGAGCTGCTCCAACTGCTCGTTCTACAAAGCGGGCGACAAGGACGCATGCGGACAATGCACCCTGGTCCGCGGCCCGATTCATCCGCTGGGGTACTGCAACTCTTGGGCTGCGAAGGGCTGAGTCTCTGACGTCATGGCATTGTTCGAGGTGCGCGGCCTAACAAAGGCCTTTGGACGACACGTAGTTCTGAGCGGGCTCGACATCGATATTTTCGCGGGTGAGGTCATCACCATCATCGGGGAGTCGGGTTCCGGCAAGAGCATCTTGCTCAAAGCGATGATGGGCCTGCTCGATGCCGACGCCGGCACCATTCGTTTCGACGGAGAAGAAGTCACCGGGCAGACCGAGCGAGAATGGACGCAGACGCGTCGCCGCATCGGAATGCTGTTCCAGGAATCAGCGCTTTTCGACTCGCTCAACGTCTACGATAACGTCTCGTATGCTCTGCAAGAGCAAACGACGATGACGGAAGATGAGATCGCACAGCGGGTCGAAGAAACGCTCGCCTTGGTCGGTCTGCCAGGCATCGAACACATGTCACCCTCGGATCTCTCGGGAGGCATGCGCAAGCGCGTCGCGCTGGCGCGCGCGGTGGCCGTTCGTCCCGAGGTCGTCTTTTACGACGAGCCCGCCGAGGGGCTAGATCCGATCAACGTCACACGTGTTAACCGTTTGCTTCTTGGTTTGCAGAAGAGCCTAAACGTCACCTCAGTCGTGGTGACTCACAACCTCAAGGCCGCGTTTGCGATCAGCGATCGCCTCGCCCTCATCCATGACGGCGCAGTAGCGGCCACGGGCGCTCCGGAAGCATTGCTCGAGTCCGACGATCCTGTCGTTCGAGAGTTCATCGGTGACCGGATGAGGCGAGTCCTGCGTGCAAGTTGAGTTCGTAGGCGCGGTCGGTGGAAACGTCACCGGCTCGCGGCACATCGTCCATACCGAAAACGCGCGCATCCTCCTCGACTGCGGCCTTTTTCAGGGCCGCCGCTCCGAAACTATCGAACGCAACCAGGAGCTTGGTTTTCGGGCGACGGACATCGATGTCATGGTGCTGTCGCACGCGCACATCGACCATTCGGGCGCCCTTCCCCGGCTTTACCGCCAGGGTTTCCGCGGATCGGTCTACTGCACACCGGCCACGCGGGACCTCTGCGCGGCAATGCTGGAGGACTCAGCCGAGATTCAGGCCCAGGACGCCGCCTACATCAATCGCAAGATCGAGAAGAACGGCGTCGACATGAAGCCCGTGGAGCCCCTCTACGACCAGAAAGACGTCGTCGGGACGCTCGGGCTCATGGTCAGCGTTCCGTACCACCGACCCCAGCAGATCGCCCCGGGCGTGACGCTGACGTACTACGACGCTGGTCACGTGCTCGGTAGCGCTATGGTTGCGCTCGACGTCGACGTGGTCGGCGAACAGCGGCGCCTGGTCTTCTCGGGCGATCTCGGTCGGCGCAATATGCCGCTCCTCCGGAACCCGGAGGTTCCCCCGGGGGCCTCGTGCCTACTCATGGAAAGCACCTATGGAGACCGGACTCACGACCCCATCGAGCAAATGGAAGACGAGCTTCACGATGTGATCGCACGGACAGTCGGCCGCGGCGGCAAACTAATCGTGCCCTCGTTCGCGTTGGAGCGTGCGCAAGAAGTCATTTATGCACTGAAGCAGCTCAAGGACCAGGGGCGCCTCCCCGATGTCCCGGTATACGTCGACTCGCCGCTCACGGTGAAGCTCACGGATGTGTTTCGTATTCATCCGGAGTGTTTCGACGCCGAGGCACAGAAGGTATTGAACGAGGGAGACTCTCCGTTCGACTTCGATGGACTGCGATACGTTTCGTCGGTCGAGGATTCCAAGGCCATCGACCGTCGGGACGAACCATGTGTTGTGATCTCCGCGAGCGGGATGTGCGAGTTCGGGCGTGTGGTCCACCATTTAGTGGCCGCGATCGAGAATCGCAAGAACACGGTGGTCATCGTTGGATATCAGGCGCAACACACGCTCGGGCGCCGGCTCGTCGAACAGCGACCGCGCGTGCGGATCTTCGGCGTCGAACGAGATCGGCACGCGGAGGTCGCCGTGCTCAACGGCTTCAGTGCACATGCCGGCCAGGATGACCTGCTGGAGTACGCCGAGGCAGTGCGCGCCGCAGGACCGCTCCGGCACGTCGCGTTGGTGCACGGCGAGGACCACCCGCGCAACACCTTGAAGGCGCTGCTCGAAGAGCGAGGCTTTCCGAGCGTCTGCGCCCCGATTCGCGGCGATCGACTCGACGTGTGATGTCAGAGACCTTGACCGCGAGCGGGGTCTAACCGCATCCTCGCGCCACGCGGGAGAACAAGGAGGGGACATGAGCAAGGCCTTGATCGGAAGTGGGGCGATCGCAGCAATCGCCCTGATCCTGTTAGCAACCGGGGTGGGTAGCTACAACCGCCTCGTCGAGCTGGACGAAGGCGTGGACAACGCGTGGAGCCAGGTCGAAAACGTGTACCA
>JAFDFW010000854.1 GCA_019309605.1 Deltaproteobacteria bacterium
TTAGTGCTTGCATGGTGTGTGATGGGTGCCGGGTGCGGCGGCGACGGCTGCGGATCCAACGGATGTGGCACCGGTGGCGGACCGACCGACATCCGTCTCGAAGTCGATGACCTCATTTCAGGTCTGGACAAGCCTTGGGATATCGCCTGGCTGCCGAACGGGACCGTCTTGGTGACTGAAAGGCCGGGTCGTCTCAACGTGTACGTCGGTGGTACCGACCAAGAGCCGATCGTCATCCCGCTCACGGACGTAGTGGCGCGCGGCGAAGGCGGCGTGATGGGTCTCGAGGTCGACCCAAGCTTTTCGAGTAATGGCTACGTCTACGTCTGCACGACCTCGAGCGCAGGCACAGACACCGACGTGCGATTGGTGCGGCTGACCCTCCGCACGCCCAACGGCGACACTGTAGTCGACCGTCACGACATCCTCACTGGGATGCCATACAGCACGGGGCGGCACAGTGGCTGTCGGCCGCGCTTTGGACCCGATGGATTTCTGTGGGTGGGCACTGGCGACGCAGCGACTGGAACGACGCCGCAGGACGACAGCTCGCTGGGCGGCAAAGTGCTGCGGGTCGATCGAAACGGCGCGGCTGCTCCCGACAACCCCGGAGAGTTTCGTTGGTACTCGAAAGGGCATCGCAACATTCAGGGCATGGCATTTCGCTCCGACGGCATCGGCATGTCTGCGGAGCACGGCCCGACTGTCGACGATGAAGTCAACCTGCTCGTCCCCGGCAACTTCGGCTGGGATCCGGTGCCTGGCTACAACGAGTCGGTTCCGATGACCGATCTCGAGAAGTTCCCCGAGGCGATTGAGGCCGTTTGGTCGAGCGGCTCATCGACACTTGCGTTGGCTGGAGCGGACTTCATCGAAGGCAATGCATGGGGCGACTGGGACGGCGTGCTTGCCGTCGCGACTCTAAAGGCGAAGCACCTCCACATCTACTTCATCAATTCTGAAGGCCAAGTGACCGGTGAAGAACGCGTGATCGGGAATGAAGGACGCCTTCGGACGCCAAGACTCGGGCCGGACGGGCTTCTCTATATCACCAACGACGGTGGCGGCGGCGACGGCAAGGTGCTGCGGGTAACCCCGGTGCCGGCGACGCCCGAAACGGCATTTTGAGGCACGCGATGATTGCAGTGCGCCAGGTAAGACTTACTCTATCCTTGCGGTGATTCACTTTTGGCTACGGCTATCTGGCTTCCACGACGTCAACTCGCTCGACAATCGCGATCCTAAGGTGCTCGAGCGTTTCGCGGACATTGCTGGGCCGATCCTGTGGAAATGGTTTCGTCCTCGGGTCCGCGGTCTCGACAACATCCCCGACGGCGGCGCGCTCTACGTGTGCAACCACAATGGTGGTTTCATGACGCCCGACACGTGGATTCGCCGCCAACCCCGAGAACGCCCACCGGGTCTTCGCCGCCGGGCGCAAGGTACTGGTCTATCCAGGCGGGGACCTCGATGCGTTTCGCCCCTCACGTGACCGGGGTCGCGTCGTGTTCGGTCCCCGCCGTGGCTATGTGCGGCTCGCTCTGCGCGAGGGCGTGCCGATCATCCCGGTCGTCTCGGCCGGTTCTCATGACGTCTGGTGGGTGGTGAGCGACGGGCGCTGGTTGTCGCGCTTACTGCGCACACATCGGTTTCTGCGCACAGATGTCCTGCCGATCACGGTGTCGGTGCCTTGGGGGCTCACCGTGGGCGCGCCGCCCTTCCTCCCCTTGCCCGTACGGATCTTCATCGACGTCCTCGAGCCGATCTACTTCGAGCGCTCCGGTCCCGAGGCTGCAGACGACGCGAGCTACGTGGAGGAATGCCATCAGCGCGTGCTCGACGCGATGCAGCTCGCGCTCGACCAGCTGATGCAGGAGCGGCGCATCATCCGGCGAGAGCGGCTCCGCGTTGGACTCCGCGGGGCAACTCACGTCTTCTCACGGGCTCCTCATGGCTGACGACGATCCGATCGATCAGTCGCGCCGGAAGTACGTGCGCGGCCCCCTCGAGCAAGAGCATCTCGACGCAGATGCGATCGTGCAGTTCCAGCAATGGTTCGAAGAGGCCTGCGAACACATTGAGATCGAGCCCAATGCGATGACACTGGCGACCGTCGACGGCAACGGGGCGCCGGCGGTTCGAATAGTGCTCCTGAAGTTCTTCGATCGCGACGGTTTCCTGTTTTTTACCAATCTTGAGAGCCGCAAAGCGGTACACATCGAGAACAACAGAGAAGTGGCGCTGCTCTTCTGGTGGCCGGAGCTGCAACGGCAGATCGAGATCAACGGGGTCGCGGAGCGCATCTCCAGCGTCGAAGCCGCGAAATACTTTGTGACCCGTCCACGAGGTAGCCAACTCGGAGCCTGGGTCTCCCATCAATCCCATGTCCTCACTTCGCGCAAGGCGCTCGAAATGAAGCTGGACGAAATGAAGCGCAAGTTCGCCAACCGCAAGGTCCCGCTTCCGTCGTTCTGGGGCGGCTTCCGCGTGGTGCCAAGAGCTATCGAGTTCTGGCAGGGCCAACCCGATCGCCTTCACGATCGCTTCCAGTACGTCCGCGAAGGTGAAGGCTGGCGCATCCAGCGCCTCGCCCCTTGAACGGCACCGCCGCGTTTACCTACGCTTGGAGCCCAGTCGCGACGCCGTAGCCAGGGAAAGCCACCTACTCTGCGGCCGCTGCCTCCACGGCCTGAAGTAAGCTCTTCGAAAACACACGCCCCGTCATCCGATCGCGAACCTGCTTGGCAGCCGCATCCCACTCAGCTTTGTACTTGCTGGTGTCGGTGGCCACGATGCCCTTCTTGATCACGACGTCGTATGCTTTTTGGTCGTCTCGGCGAATTGACTTGTTGAGCAGCGTCTCGACGCGCTTAGACGTCCGCAAGAACGCCTCTTTGAGATCGGGCGGAAGCCCATCGATCTTCT
>JAFDFW010000012.1 GCA_019309605.1 Deltaproteobacteria bacterium
ATGCTCGCTGCTCAGCGAGGCCCTTCGCGCTTGGATGACTCGAATCTCCCCCGACAGACGTTGCCTTTCGAGGGCGCCCCAGTTCCCGTCGGGAAACTCGGGCGCGGCGCCCAGATACTCGCCGAGCGCCGCATCGCGAAGCCCGACTCCAAGAGACGTGTTGCCAAGCATGGCCGCCTCGCGCCGGCCGATTTCGGTCAAGGCAGTCGTCGGCTCGTAAAGCTCCGAACCTTCGAAACGGGCATGGAGCACCCGTTGGATGAAGGCCTTCATGGGCTCCCAAAGCCAGGCCGAGAGCTCGCCTACCGAAAGCGTCTCTTCCACAGCCGGTGCCTCTGCAAGCAGCTCGACTCGGCCGGGCGCCTCAGATGGTTCTTCGAGAGCGCACGCGATTTCGAGATAACGTTCCGAGCTGCTCCGGGGGAGGCCGCTATCGTCGAAGTAGCTGGAATCGAAAGGATGCAGCGGATGTACCGTCGCCTCGAGCACCGGCTCATCGCCGGGCAGCGTGTAATAGCGCCGCAGGGTTTCGGAGAGTTCCCAGACCACAGGTGACGGGTTTGCGCCGCTCCGCGGACTGTTGGCCGGCGCACTGTAGGTGATGATCAGCCGATCCCTCGCGCAAAGCACCCCTTGGAGGAACGAATGACGGTCGTCGTCTCGCTTGTTGCGGTCGCCGGGCTTGTGATCGAGTCGCGTACAGTCGAAGCTCGGGCGGTCGTCTGCCCGCGGAAAACCGTCTTCGCTCATCCCCATGAGACACACGACGCGAAAAGGAACCGAGCGGAGCGGCACCAGCTCGGTCAGCGTCACCCCGCGTCGCAGAAAGCCAACCGCGGGCGCCTTCTGCGAGCGCTCCGTTGAATTCGCTCTGCTGTGCAAGCTCCCGTAGCTCGCCGAGCGCGGCGCGAAGTGTCCGCACCCCGTCGCTGCTTTCGTCGTCCTCGGCGAACAGCAAGGTGGAGGACTGTTCGAGCAAGTTCGCCCAGTCCTTGATGACGAGCGGATGGCGCGTGCGGCGCTGAAGCCCGAAAAGGACCTCGCAAAGGCTCGCGAGCCGCGCCACGAGCTCCACGTCTCCGAGACTTGGCGCGCCCCGCGGCAACAGGCCTTCGAACACAGAGATGTCATCCGGCGCCGATGCGAAACCAAGGAAGAGCCTCCCGAAACCGGCGCGCCAGGTGTGAATCGGGTCGGGCGGGAACTCCAGCTCTTCGCGATGCTTCTCGTCGATGCCCCAGCGGACGCCAGAGGCGGCGAGCAATTCGTTGAGACGTGCGCGCTCATCCTGGGTAAATCGAAAGGTCTCGCGGAACGAGCTGGCATCCATGAGTCGCATCAGGTCGAAGACCGAGAACCGAGAATCGAGCGCTTCGAGCACGGCCAGGAAGTCGTCGTAGAACGACGCATCGTCTCGCGTCTTGCGGTCGTGCACTTCGAAAGGGATGCGATGCTGGTCGTTCTGGCCAAAGACTGCTCGGAACGCGGGCGCGTACGCCTCGAGGTCCGGTGTCATGACGACGATGTCCTCGGGGCGTAGCGATGCGTCGTCCTCGAGGGCCGCCCGAACGAGATCATGGAGGACCTGAACCTCGCGCATCGGCCCCGTGCAGGCGTGGAGCGAAATCGACTGATCCGAAGCGTCGATTGCCTGGCGCGTGCCGTCTTGTGAGGGGCTTCGGAACTCGAGAATCTCGAACAGGTCAACCTCCTGCTCCACGGCATCACCGACCGCAATGAGAAGCTGCTGAAAGTCTCGTGCGAGCCGGCCAAGCGTCGACAGCAATTGATGTCCGTCGCCCGGCGCGTCAGCCATTTCCGCGGGCAGACGAGGCGTGGGGTCCACGTCGGACACGTACTCGGACGACGGTTCCAACAAATAGAACGTCGTCGGAACCGTTTGCGAGAGCACACTGAACAGCTCGAGGAACAGCGGCGGCAAGGTCTCGAGCGAAAACAGATGTAGCCGCTCGAAGGGCAGTCCTTGGGGGGCTTTCTTCGAACGAAGCACAGAGAGGGCCTTGCCGGTGCGCGAAGCCAGGTCGTGCGGGCCGAGCCTCTCCACCACACGACGCCAAAGCTCGGCCTGCCAATCACGACCCTCGCCGGCAGCCCACTCTTGCAAGAGCGTAGGCCGGTACACCACGTAATTGTCGAACACAGTCGCCACGCTGCTTGCAAGCCGCACCACACGGTCGGCGTCGGAAGGCTCGCGCAGGTAGGCCTCCAACTGCGATGGCGCGGACTCGCGCAGCAGCTCCGCGATGGACCACTTCAAGCGGCCCGGATCGTAAGCTTTGGCCTCTTCGGAGCGTCCCTCCGCGAGGCTGTCGAGAACCTGCTCGACGACTGCCCGCGGAAACGGGAAATAGGGATGGCTCCAAATGCCGAGCCGCTCGGCCAACGCCAGTGTGAGCCATCGCGCCATGCCGCGGCTCTGGACGACAATCGCTTCCTGCTCGAACGGCCCGAGGGGGGCGTCGCGTACCAATGACGTGAGCGCATCCGCTAGGTTTTCGGTTCGGTTGCTGCGGATGAGCTTCATGCGCTCAGGAAGCCGGAAATTTTCGCTCCAGGTTCTTGATGCCTTTGCCGAGCACGACGTGGAACAGCTTCTTCCCGACCCAGGCTTTGACCGGCGAACTTGGGAGCCGTCCGTATGCAAGCCAGCAGAACACCGTGCCTCCATCGGGATGCGGTTCACAGGTGACTACGCTGAGATGATCGGTGCACGTTCCGAAGAAGGAGCTGTCGTTGGCCGCGTAGGCAAGCATTCGTGGCTCTTCATACGCCTCCACCACCTCGTGTACGGGTTTGCCCGCCGCAGGCTGGATCACGCGCACCGAGCCCACCTGGCCTGGAGCCTCGGAGTTCGTGTCGTCCGCCCAGCTCTTCTTCGCACTCCAGATCCATTCGCTCAATCGATGGAAGTCGGTGACGTAGTCGAACAGCTCTTGCTGTGTCGCATCTAAGTGCTGCGTCATCTCGACGAGCAGCGGCTGGTCGCTCATCCGTGCGCCGGTTTCCTTCGCGTAAGCAGCGAAGTCCGAATAGTTGTCCATTGTGGGAGTTTTACCATTTTGGATTGAAGTTCAAGCCTCAAGAGAGGCGATTTCGATAATCCGCGTACTCAAAACGACGTTGAACGCGGTAGGAGTCGTCGCGCGGGTCGTAGAGCGCGATTGATGGCAGCCGCACGCCGTTAAACGTCGTGGTCTTGACCATCGTGTAGTGGGCCATATCTTCGAAGAGCAGGCGGTCGCCGACCTTCAGGGGCTCCGCAAAGGAGTACTCTCCGATCACGTCGCCAGCGAGACAGCTTAAGCCGCCCAGCCGATAGGTCTGGGCCAGTTTCCCGGCCTCCGCGGCATTCCGAATCTCCGGGCGATAGGGCATCTCGAGGACGTCGGGCATGTGGGCGGTGGCTGAGATGTCGAGGATTGCGATCTGCCCGTCGTTTTCGACGACGTCGAGCACCGACGCGACCAGCACGCCCGCGTTGAGTCCGATCGCCTCCCCAGGTTCAAGGAACACTTCGACCCGATGTTGCCGCTTGAACTCACGGACCAAGTTGATCAATAGACCCACGTCGTAGCCGGGCTTCGTGATGTGGTGGCCGCCGCCGAAATTGACCCACGCCGCGCGGTCGAGCCAGGGCGCGAATCGCTCCTCGATGACAGTAAGCGTTCGTTGAAGCGCATCGGCTCCAAGCTCGCACAGCGTATGGAAGTGAAGCCCATCGATCCCACCGAGGTCTGCCCTAGCGAGCGCTCTGCTCGTCGTGCCGAGCCGCGACCCTCGAGCGCAGGGGTCATACAGTGCCACCTCCACTTCGGAGTGCTCCGGATTGACGCGGAGGCCAAAGCTCGTGCCCGATGCATGCTCATCGATGATCGAGCGGAAGCGGTCGATCTGCGATGGCGAATTAAAGACTACGTGATCGGAGTAGCGAATGGTTTCGCGGAGCGACCTCTCGTCGAAGGCGGGGCAATAGGTGTGGACTTGCTTGCCGAGTTCTTCGGCGCCGAGCCTGGCCTCATCGGGCCCGCTCGCGGCCACGCCGTCCAGGTACTTCTCTACGAGCGGGAATGTCGACCAGGCCCCAAAACCCTTGAGCGCGAGTAGAATTCCGCAGCCCGCCGCTCCTCGAGCATGCGCCAGCAGCTCGAGGTTGCGCTCCAAGGCGCCAAGGTCGATCACATAGGCCGGCGAATCAACTCGGGCCAAGTCGAGCTGGTCGCACGGGAGCACTACAGCTCCTTCACGTGCCAAGGGAGCCCACGCACGGCGAGTTCTTCCAGAAACGGCTCGGGGTCGAGCTGCTCGACATTGAAAACCCCGTCGCCCCGCCACTGCTTGGTAAGCATCATCTTGGCGCCCACCATCGTTGGCACGCCGGTCGTGTACGAAACTGCCTGGGCGCGGACTTCCTTCCAGGACTCCTCGTGGTCGCACACGTTGTAGATGAACACCTTCCGTGGCTCTCCGTTTTTGCGGCCCTCGATCAAGCAACCGATGCTGGTTTTGCCCGTATAGTTCTCGCCCAGCGTCGACGGGTCGGGGAGCAATGCCTTCAAGAACTGAATCGGCACAATCTCGCCGCCTTCGTACTCAATTGGATGGATGCCCGTCATGCCCACGTTTTGCAGCACGCGAAGATGCGTTAGGTACTCCTCCCCGAACGTCATCCAAAAACGGATGCGCTTCAGGCCATCGATGTGCTTCACCAGCGATTCGAGCTCTTCGTGATAGAGCAGGTATGCCTTGCGCTCGCCGACTTCAGGAAAATCGAACATGCGTGACTGCGACATGGGGTCGAGTTCCAGCCAGTCGCCCCCTTCCCAGTAGCGGCCGCGCTGAGTGATCTCGCGGATGTTGATCTCGGGGTTGAAGTTGGTCGCGAAGGGGTGACCGTGATCGCCACCATTGCAGTCGAGGATGTCGATGTAGTCGATCTCGTCGAACAGGTTCTTCTGAGCGTACGCGCAGAAGATGTTCGTCACCCCCGGGTCGAAGCCTGAGCCCAAAAGGGCCATGATTCCGGCGGATTCGAAGCGCTCCTGGTAGGCCCATTGCCATTTGTATTCGAACTTTGCCTCATCCGGCGGCTCGTAGTTGGCGGTGTCGAGGTAATCGACCCCGGCTTCCAGGCAAGCATCCATTAGCGGGAGGTCTTGATACGGGAGCGCGACGTTGATAAGGAGGGCCGGTTGCACTCGTTTGATCAGCGCCACCGTCTGTGCGACGTCGTCCGCATCCACCTGGGCGATTTCGATTTCACGGCCGCGAAGCTCGCGCACTTGTTTCTGGATATTTTCGCAGCGCGACAGCGTCCGGCTAGCGAGAACGATCTCCGAAAACGTGTCGCTGTCGTCCGCGCATTTGTGGGTGACGACGCCGCCTACGCCACCCGCGCCAATGATCAACACCTTGCTCATCGAGTCCTCCGCGGCGGTCTATACGATCTCGCTGCCCGCAGTGCGAGGTGTGACGTTGACGTCCCCGATTTGCAAGGCAAGGCGCGTGACATTCAGCGAGGCTTATGTTTACCTCCCATACCTTGCGAGGGAAGGGCACAACCGTTCTTATGAACAGAGCGATAGTAGGGTTGGACGTCGGGTCCACGACGGTGAAAGCGGTTGTCGTCGACCCCGAAACCAAAGATATCGTCTGGAGTGACTACCAGCGGCATCACACCAAGCAGGCCGAGTGCGTTCTCGACTTCATGATGCGCATCGAGCAACTTCTGAAGGAGCTCGATTGCGAGGACGTTCGGACCTTCATCACGGGGTCGGGCGCGACGCCACTCGCGGAACCTCTCGGCGCGAAATTCGTTCAAGAGGTGAACTCCGTCACCTTGGCGGTCGAGACACTGCACCCCGATGCCGGGTCCGTCGTCGAGCTCGGGGGCCAAGACGCGAAGATCATCATCTTCAAAGAGAACAAGGAGACGGGCGACAAGACCGCGATCGCGTCGATGAACGACAAGTGCGCGTCGGGCACGGGCGCCACGATCGACAAGTGCATGATCAAAGTCGGCATGCCCTCCGAAGAGACACTGAACCTGCACTTCGATGACCAACAGCTTCATCACGTCGCAGCCAAGTGCGGCGTGTTCGCCGAGACCGACATCGTCAATCTCGTGAAGACGGGCATCCCCTCGGACGAGATCATGTGTTCGCTGGCCGACGCGATCGTCATGCAGAACCTCTCGGTTCTCACCCGCGGCAATACGCTCCGCCACAAGGTGTTGTTGCTCGGCGGACCGAACACGTTCCTGCCGTTCCTTCAGGAGTGCTGGCGGAAGCGCATCCCCGAGACCTGGGACGAGCGCGGCTACGATTACCCGAAGGATGTGCCGATCGAGGAGTTGATCCCGGTCCCGGACAATGCGGCGTTGTACGCGGCATACGGCGCCGTGATGTACGGCCTGCACGAGCCAGCTGACATCGGCGTTTACAGCGGGCTAGATGGGCTCAAACGCTACATCAACGAGGGACGCAAGGAGCGCCTCGGCGAGACTGCCGGCCCACCGCTGATCACCGGCGACGGCGAGCTCGAAAAATTCCTCGACGCGTATCGCATCCCCAAGTTCGTCGAGCCCGAGATGCCCGAAGGCAGCACCGTCAAGGCCGTGATCGGTCTCGATGGGGGCAGCACGTCTTCGAAGGCCGTCTTGCTCGGTGAAGACGGCGAAGTCTTGATGAAGTCGTACGCGCTTTCGAAGGGCAATCCGATTCAGGACGCCAAAGAGCTCCTCGAAGACCTGCGCACCCGTGTTCGTGCCAAGGGAGCCGAGCTCGATGTCATGGGTTTCGGGGCGACGGGGTACGCGGCCGATGTGCTCGAGGAGTGCGTTTGCGCCGACGTGAACATCGTCGAGACGGTCGCGCACATGATGAGCGCGACGCACTATTTCGGTGACGTCGACGTGATCTGTGACATCGGTGGTCAAGACATCAAAGTTCTCTTCATGGAGAACGGAGACATCAAGACGTTCAAGCTGTCGAACCAGTGCTCGGCCGGCAACGGGATGTTGCTTCAAGCGATGGCCGATCAGTTCGGTCTTCCCGTCCAGGAATACGCCGAAAACGCTTTCAAAGCAGAGCTGGCGCCGAAGTTCAGTTACGGCTGCGCCGTCTTCCTCGATACCGACCGCGTGAACTTCCAAAAGGAAGGTTTCGGCAAAGAGGAATTGCTGGCGGGTCTCGCCCAAGTACTCCCGAAAAACGTGTGGCAGTACGTTGTCGGCGTTCCACGCATGGCCGCGCTCGGGCGCAAGTTCGTGTTGCAGGGCGGCACACAGTACAACCTGGCGGCCGTCAAGGCGCAGGTCGACTACATCAACGAGCGCGTGCCCAACGCCGAGGTGTTCGTCCATCCGCACAGCGGCGAGGCCGGTGCCATTGGCGCGGCTATGGAGACTCTGCGAGTCGTGAAGCGACGCGGTCACTCCACGTTCATTGGTTTCGATGCCGCGATTGACCTCAAGTACACGAGCACGAACGACGACAGCACGACCTGCCATTTTTGTGCCAACGAATGCTCGCGCACCTTCATCGATGCCTTCCGCCCCGACGGGTCGACCAGCCGCTACATCAGCGGGTTCTCCTGTGAAAAGGGTATGGTCGAGTCCAAAGACGCGATGGAGGAACTCGTCAAAGAGCGCCGCAAGGTCATGAAGGAGTTCCCGAACCTCGTCACGACGGAGGGGCTCAAGGTGTTCAAGCGCATCTCCGGTGTGCAGCCGTTGCCCGAGTACGGGACGGAAATCGAAGACGTGAAGGTCGACCGGAAGTTCTTCGGGTCGATCGAGAGGACCAAATTCAAGCGCGGCTTCAAGCGCTCATCCGCGGCTTCCGCCGAGAAGCGAGCGAAGTGGCGCGTCGGCATTCCTCGCGTCCTCAACATGTACTCGACCGCACCGTTCTTCCGGACGTACCTCGAAGTGCTCGGAGTGCGCCCCAAGAACATCGTCTTCAGCGATCCAAGCTCCGAAGAGATGTTTGCTGAGGGCGGCAAATATGGATCCATCGATCCTTGCTACCCGTCGAAGGTCGCACAGGCCCATTTCCACCAACTCTTTTTCCACAAGCACGTACAGACGCCGCTGGACGCGATTTTCTTCCCGATCCTCACGCACGTTCCGTCCTTCGTGACCGACGCGGTCGACTATGCGAGCTGTCCGATCGTCGCGGGTACGCCGGACGTGATGAAAGCTGCGTTCACGAAGGAGCAAGACTACTTCGCGACCCGCGGGATTACGTACATGGCCCCGGCTTTCAGCTTTACGGAGCCCGCTCTCCTGGCACGCAGCACCTTCGAGGCGTTCCGCGAGGTGCTTGAAATCACCGAGGACGAGAACGATTTTGCGGTCCAGGAAGGGCTCGCAGCGCTCGATCGCTTCGACCAGGACATCCAAGACAAAGGCAAGGCGATCCTCGACCAGGTCGAATACGACAACAAGATCGCGATCCTGGTCGTGGGCCGGCCGTACCACCTCGATCCGGGCCTCCACCACAGCATCCCCGACGAGTTTCAGGTGCTCGGGTATCCGATTCTAAGCATTCGTTCGATCCCGAAAGATCCCGAATGGCTCGCCAAGTTCTATAAAGAGGGCGAGGACCCGCTCAGCATCTCCGACGTCTGGCCGGAAAACTATTCGTCCAACTCGGCGCAAAAGGTGTGGGCAGTGAAGTTCGCGGCCCGTAACCCCAACGTCGCCATTCTGGACCTCAGCAGCTTCAAGTGCGGTCACGACGCGCCTACGTACGGCATCATCGACAGCATCGTCTCGGGCAGTGGTCTGCCTTGTGTGTCACTGCACGATATCGATGCCAACAAGCCGGGCGGCTCGATCAAAATCCGCGTCAAGACGTATGCACATTCGCTCAGGCTCCGTGAAGAGCACCTCGAGGACGTCGAGTCGCGCAAAGTAGAACTCGAGCGCCGCATCGACGAGAAGCGACTGGAGCTCCTGCGGATGAAGCACGATCAGCTCGCCGCGAACCGCCGAGCCGACCTCGGGCTCGAGCGTCAGATTCATGAGCTCGCAGAGAAAGTAAACCAATACCGTATCGATGCGGCGAAGTCCGAGGAGGACACGGCCTTGCCGGATGCGGTGTCGGAAAGTTTGATTCGTCTTGGAAGAAAGACAAAGGACGGCAAAGTCGTCCGAGTGTGAAGGGGCTACACATGGCTGATGGTTTCGAAATCGATATCGACAAAGAGCTCGTCGCATTCGAGGCGCAAGAGCGAGCCAAGCTAGGGCTCGAAGACAACCGTGAGCAATGGACCGATTCCATGATCGATCCGTTTTTCTCCGCGGCTGAGCGTCCAACCACGACGATCCTCAATGGAGGCCTGACGCTGGCCCACGACGTGTTCGTGGCCGCTGCCTTGAATGGCATCGGCTACAACACACGGGCGATGGAAGTTCCGGACACCGAGTCGCTACGACACGGCAAGGAGTTCGGTAACAAGGCGCAGTGCAATCCCACTTACTTTACGGTGGGCAACCTCGTGAAGGAACTCTCGCGTCTGCGGGACGAGGAGGGGATGAGCACCCAAGAGATCATCGACGGCTACGTCTTCTTGAGCGCCGGGGCATGCGGCCCGTGCCGTTTCGGGATGTACGTCACAGAGTACCGTAAGGCCCTCCGAGACGCGGGCTTCGATGGATTCCGGGTGGTTCTCTTCCAGCAGCAATCGGGTTTCAAGCAGGCGACTGGCGAAGAGATCGGCCTGGTGCTGAATCCCAAGTTCTTCATGGCGCTTGCCCGTGCGCTCTTCGCGGGTGACGCGCTGAACGTACTCAGCTATCGACTCCGACCCTACGAGGTTGAAGAGGGCGCCACCGATCGCGCCCTCGCCGAGATAAAGAAAGACGTTTGCGAGACTCTTGCGAAGAACGAGAGCGTGTTGAAGGCGCTTTGGCGTGCCCGTGGTCGACTGGGAGCAATCGAACTCGATCGCCTTCGTGCGAAGCCCAAGGTGGCGATCATCGGCGAGTTCTGGGCGATGACTACCGAAGGCGACGGCAACTACCATCTCCACGACTTCATTGAATCTGAAGGCGGCGAGAACGACATCCAGACCTTGGTCAACTGGCTCCTCTACACGCTTTGGGAAATGCGGCACGACACCGAACTGCGCATGACCCTGCGAAAAGAGGAGAAGTCGTACTATGGGCTCGAAGGCGTCGACGTCGGCTACAAAATGGCGGGTGTTTGGCTTGGCGAGCTTGCGCTTCGCGGCACGTTCTACACGTTCTGCAGAGTTGTCGGGCTCAGGGGAAACAGGCTCCCGGACATGGACGAAATCGCAAAGGTCGGCCACAGCTTCTACAACAACGAACTCCGTGGCGGCGAAGGTCACATGGAGGTTGCGAAACTGGTGCTCAACGTCGCCAAGCAGAAGGCGACCATGACCTTGAGCGTGAAGCCCTTCGGCTGCATGCCCAGCTCCGGCGTCTCCGACGGCGTTCAAACCGTCATCACCGAGCTGCACCCGGATGCGATCTACTGTCCAGTCGAAACCAGCGGCGATGGCGCGGTGAACTTCTACTCTCGCGTCCAGATGTACATGTTCAAGGCGCGCGAGCGTGCCCGCAAGGAGCACCAGGAAGCACTCGACAAGTACGGCATCACCGAGGAGCAGGCTCGCGAGTTCTTGAAGGGCTCTCGTTACTCGAAGACCTTCTACAAGGCACCTCACGTCGTGGCGGGCACGAGCGCCGACCTCATTCACGAGATCGGACCGCTCATCGGAAAGGGCCGGCTCGCCCGCGCAAAGGTGCATGCCATGCGCGCCGCTACGCGAACCAAGGGCTTTCTCACCAAGGACGTTCCGCACGCGAAGCAAACGTTCGACAAGATGGCGCCCTACTTGCCATCGCTCGGCCGCCTCATCTATGTCGAGCTCAAAGAAAAGCTGCCGGAGCCGAAAGAGGCGTGGAACACTCTCATGCGGCGCGCGGTCCCCAAGTCCGACGAGAGCGCCGAGGCGGAGATCCCCGCCAGCCACGAGTACATCCCTGCGCCATCTCCGCGTCCGGAACGCGACGCAAAGGCCGTCCGTCTTCAGGTCGTCAACTGAGTCACTCACGCTCGGCAGCGACGAACGAGCTGGCGAACGAGCTGGCGAACGACCTGCCGGACCATGGTCTGTCTATCCCGCTGGGGGTTTCGCGTGAGCCGGGAGCTCGCCGGTGAGGCTTTTTAGGAAGGTGACGATGCTGTTGATCTGGGCGTCGGTTAGGTCTTTGCCCAGTTGGTACTTGCCCATGACCTGGACGGTCTCTTCGAGCGTCGCGCGAGAGCCGTCGTGTAGATAGGGCGAGGTGAGTTCGACGTTTCGGAGCGTGGGGACCTTGAAGAAGTGCTTGTCGGCAGCGTTCTTGGTGACGTTGAAGCGTCCGAGGTCGGCGTCTGTGATCGGCGTGCCGCGGTCTTTGAAGTAGTCGTTCACGAGGCCCATTTTCTGGAACATCGTGCCGCCGGCGATGATGCCGGTGTGACATGCCGTGCAGCCGACCTCTTTGAATGTCGAGTAGCCCTTCCTCTCGGCGTCGGTGATCGCGGTCTCGTCGCCGAAAAGGAATTTGTCGAAACGAGAGGGTGTGATCAACGACTTCTCGTACTCGGCGATGGCGTCGGTCGCGTTGTCCTTGGTGATGCCGTCGTCATAGAGCTTCGAAAACGCCGTGACGTACTCCTCGTTCTTCCCGAGGCGCTCGACCACGTTGTCCCATTTCGCGCCCATCTCGATCGGGTTTTCAACCGGGCCCGCGGCTTGCTCTTGCAAGTCCTTCGCACGCCCATCCCAAAATTGAACGAAGTTGTATCCGGCGTTCAACACCGGAGGCGAGTTGATCGGGCCCACTTGGCCGCGAATGCCCGTCGACGTCTTGTGTGGCTCCGCGCCGCCGTGATCCAGCATGTGGCACGTGGCGCACGAAACCGTCCCGTCCCCCGACAGCGCTGTGTCGTGGAAAAGGCTCCTGCCAAGCAACACCTTGTCCATGTTGACGTTTACCGAGTTGGGGAGCGGTTTGAGCGGCTCGACCGCCGGGACGGCAGTTTTCTCCGCCTCGACAGCAGCGGTTTCTTCAGCCGCCGGAGCCGGAGTTTCTGCCTTCGTGCAACCCACGACCGCGATTGCGACGAGGATGATGAGAGCCCACTTCATCTGAGACATGCGGCGCAGGCTAGCAGCTGGGGCGCGTGGAGGCACCCGCTGCTATGCTCCGCGCCGTGACCAAAAGACGTAGGGTGTATCTGGCTAGACACGGAGACGTGTCCTATTTCGACTCGAGCGAGGAGCACGGCGACGACGACCCGCCTCTCAATCCGACGGGTAGGGCCCAAGCCGAAGCCTTGGGACAGCTCCTGGCCGACGCGCCGATCGACTTGGCTGCGTGCACGGGGTTACAGCGCACCCGCCAGACCGCCGAGCTCGCGATCGGGCCGCGACCGCTCGAAATAGCGGTCTTCGAGGGCTTGAGAGAGGCGCAGACCGGCACCTTCGAGGAGGTCGACTCCGCGGAAGAGATGGAGGCCATGTTCGTCGGAGCATTCGACAATGCCGATGTCCCCGGGGCGAACTTTCTCACGGGCGAGTCGTACAGCGACCTCTGGGCCCGCGTCGCCACCGCGTGGCAGGCTTTGTTGGCCCGCAACGACTGGAGCCAAGCCCTCGTAGCCGCGCACGGGGTCGTCAATCGAACCATCCTGGCGCAAGCGCTGGGGGCCGGCCCCAAGATCTACCGACGACTCGAGCAAGACATGGGTTGCCTCAACGTCCTGGACATCGACGGTCAAGGACCGGACGCTCGCGTGGCCTATGTCCGCTTGGTGAACTTCACCCCCTACAATGCGACCAAGGCCGGCATGCACGAAACGACCCTCGAGATGCTCTGGCGGCAGTTCGTCGACTAGTAGTCGTCGCGGTGCAACGAGCGGTAGCTGCCCTTGTAGTAGAGCAACGGTTCCGCGTTGGTTGTATGAACCGCCTGGACATGCCCGACGTAGATCGTGTGGCTCCCCTCGCGGTGTGCGCTCGCGACCGTGCACTCCAGGGAGGACAACGCCTCGTCGATCAGCGGCGCGCCCGTCTCTCCCTGGGTCCAGCTGACCTGTTGCAAGCGCGAGTCTTCATACTTCGCCGAAGCAAAGACGTTGGACACATCTTCTTGATGGGATGCCAGGATACTCACGGCGAACACGCCGCCTTCTTCGATGATGCCGTGCGTGGTTGACGCTTGGTTTGCGCACACCAGGACGAGGGGCGGGTCGGCCGACACGCCGCAAAACGCCGAAACTGTCATGCCGTGCAACTTGTTGCCGCTGCGCGAGGTGACCACCGTCACGCCGCTCGCCCAACCTCGGAGGGCTTCTTTGAACGCTTCTTGATCGATGACCATGGTCTCGTCCCTACGCTCTAACTCCCGAAATTCCTTCGGATGAAGTGGCCCATGACTTCAGGAGCTTGCCCTTCGCCACTGGGGAGAGGCTAGCCGCGACCATACCTTGCGGGGTCTAGGCAAGCATAGAACGTGTTTCAAGTGGACGTCGGGCTGTCACCTTCTCGAAATTGGGCTAGTTTCCGCCCCCTATGCCCGAACAGGCGTTTCTAAAGGGGATCCAGGCCTACTGGGATGCCCTCGGTCAGCCCGGCCAGCCGCCCGAGCTTGGCGAGTCGCGAATCGATGCCTTCGTCGATCTGCTGCACGTCACCTCGAGCGCCGAGCTGGGCTTCACGTTGTTGGACTTACTCGAGGGTTCATACGGAGGAATCGCCGTGGGTGACGACAGTCGTCCATGGCGACTGCATTGGGCGATTCAGGTCGGCGAGGTCGAGCCATTCGTGGCCCCGGGGCTCGAAGGTTTGATCTTCCTCGCAGATACGATCGCGGATCCGGAAGGGCGCCATCGTGTGTACACCATCAAGGATGGCACGCGCGGCGACCTCGAGTTTGCGGACCTCGCTGGCGTGCTTCGCTGGATGACCGCCCAGGTGCGACACGCGAAGGGTGAGCACGACGACGGTGAGCTTCAGCAAATCCAAAGCGACGCTTCCGCTTTGCTCGACGACGACTGGGAGAAGGGGCCAACGTCCGCCCTCTACATCGTCGAAGAGCTCCTCGACACGCCGCTGTACGAGGCATGGGACGCGATCTCTCGTGGCCAGTGGCCGCTCGTCGAGTCGGACGGCAGCAAACCCGCTGTCGACCGTGAGGACGGTTGGCAACGACGCTTGTCCCTTTGGCTCACGCGCAGGTTCCTCGCGACGCGCGCTCTCGAATTGCCGGAGGAGATAGGCGTTTCCGACATGGACGCGGTTCACCGCTCTCTCGTCGAGCACCTGATCGACTTCGAGCAGGCAATCCACGCCGGCGACGTGCCGAGAATCATCGAGGAGACCGCGGCCGGCGAAGACCCAAAGCTAGCCGGCATGGCGCTCGCCTGGACGGAAAGGCACGACGGTTGGCGCACCGCGGCCAGCGTTCCGGCACCGGACGAAGAGGATGACTTCCTCGACGAGCCGCCCCCATTCCAGCACACGCCGTTTACGCGCAAGCTCTTGGCGGCCCTGTCGGTGTCGCTCGATCGTATGGTCGAGAAGGGTGACCTGGAGCTCGACCCGGACCGCAAAGAAGCCCTGCTGATCGAGCTCGTCACGGCCGGCTCCGATGCGAGGTCGGTCAAGCACATGCTCAAGAAGATCACCGCGACGTTGGTCGACTCGGAGCTCGTCGAAGAGATCTACCCGAGCGACGACCAGATCCAGGATCGGCTGAAAGAAGATCTCGGGGGATGATCGAGCCCCCCGGCACCCAGCTGTGGGCCGATTCGCGGTGGCGCGACGGTTGGCGCGTGCAGCGCCGTTGGGATGGTCGGGCGAGCCGGATGCTCAATCCTGCCGGCCGGATCGTGTGCCGAGGTTCTATCGCCGAATGCGAGCGCGCTCTCGAACAGGCCCACCCCGCGCAGGCTCCGGCGGATCATCTCGTCGTCCTGCTGCATGGCCTCGGACGAACCCGCCGTTCCCTCGCGCGTTTGGACAGGGCTCTCCTGGAAGCCGGGTTCACAACGGCGCGTCTCGACTACCCGAGCACCCGCAAGCCGATTCAGGAGCACGCTGAGACCGTCGCCGACTTGCTCGACCACATGCCGACGCCCGCGAAGCTCTCGTTTGCATCCCACAGCTTGGGCGGCCTCATCGTCAGACAGCTTCTCGGCTACGATTCCGCATGGCGTCCATCGGTCGAACGAGTCGTGATGGTGGCACCGCCGAACCAGGGCGCGTCGCTCGCGGCCTCGCTCGATAAAGGCAGCATCATGCGGGGTATTCTTGGCCCCTCGTACGGCCAGATCGCCCAAGGGTTCGCCACGACGCTGCCTGTCCCGGACGTCCCGGTGGCGATCTTTGCGGGGGACGTCACGGGCGTCCCCGGCGTACCGGGCGACGGGTTGGTGTCCGTCGACGAGACTCGCCTAGAGGGTTCGACAGAGCACCACATCGTACCCGCGATCCACACGTTCCTGATGAACCACCCGGCGGTGATTCATGGAGCGGTCTCGTTCCTAAGCCGCGCCCCAGACCGCTGATGACGGTCGCAGCAGGCCGACTTTGCGGTCGTGTCGCGCGCCCTCGCGATCGGTTTCCAATAGCAGCGGCCCGTCCAAGTCGACGTATTCCGCGTCCGATGTGAGCAACAGCGCCGGCTCGATGGAGAGGGACGTGCTGACCATGCATCCCAGCATCACGCGCAAGCCCAAGCGCCGAGCTTCCCCAACGCAGTAGAGGGCTTCGGTGAGGCCCCCGGACTTGTCGAGCTTGATGTTGACCATGTCGTATCGCCGCCCGATGTCCGAAAACGAACGCCGATCGTGAAACCCCTCGTCGACGCAGATAGGGATGGCCCGTTCCAGTTTCCCAAGAATGGCATCGTGGCCGGCCGGAAGCGGTTGCTCGACCACGAAGACACCGAGTTTCGGTAGTAGAGGGAGCCACGCGGCGAGTTGCTCGGCTGACCAGGCTTCGTTCGCATCGATCACCAACTCGGCTTCAGGCGCGGCCTCATGCACCGCTGCGATGCGCTCGAGATCCTCGCCCCCGTCCACCTTGACTTTGATCACCGGCGCGTCCTCGAGTCCGGCGGCGGCGGCGTTCATCTTCTCGGCCGTGTCGACGCTCACCGT
>JAFDFW010000855.1 GCA_019309605.1 Deltaproteobacteria bacterium
TCGGGACAAACCGGATATTGGGCGTTCTCCCGGATGTGGCGACCGAAGTCTAGATAGCCCTGTTGGTTGGGAAACGCGCGCGCCGGAAGCGTCACATGGCCAGCAAGCGCCACACGGAGGTAGTCCGCCCGCGCCTTCTTGACCCGCTGCTCACAGACGTCCGAGTCCGGGTCCTCGCACCGCTCACGGATGACCTCGCCAGCACGCCAGCAACAGGCTTCGTAGGTGTCCGTGGGATCGGGGCACTCCATGCCGTCTTCGGTGAAGTTGGCCGAGCGGAAGCTGCGATATTCTTCGGAGTTGCCGTGCCCTGAGAACACTTCGACCAGGCGCTGCAGGTTGGCGTCGTCGAGATCGGCACGGAGTTGTTTGTCCCAGGTGTAGCCAAGCGGCGTATAGAAACCCCAGGTCGTGCCGTGCGGAATCACAAGGGTGTCGAGACCCCAATCGTTGAGCTTCTCAAACAAGATATCGGGACTGGCAGCTCGCTCGCGGCAGGTGGGCGAGAGCTCCGTGCTGTCGACGCCTTCGGGACAAACCGGATATTGGGCGTTCTCCCGGATGTGGCGACCGAAGTCTAGATAGCCCTGTTGGTTGGGAAACGCGCGCGCCGGAAGCGTCAGCAGCGGCCAGAGCGCGCTGAGGTTCGCAAACGCCCGTGCGGTGATGCCGGGCGCCGAGATCGGACGGGCTGGGAGCTCGTCGTCAGTGTCGTATTTGAAGATGACGTTCTTGTGGCCGTAGTGCTCTTCAGGCGTGAGGCCGACCTGCGTCCACTCGTAACCGGTGAACGCGATCGTGTCCGGCTGCTCGTTCCCGCCCGCCACCGCATTGCATTGGCGCACCGAGTCTCTGATCATCTGCCAGGTTCGCGGGTTGAGCGCCTCGGCGTGATCGGTGAGCGCGTAGAAATCGAGCTGTGAGCAGAAACGGGCAAAGTCGCAGGCGTCTGCTGGCGGGTGGACGCCCTCACCTCCCATTAACGGAAGGCTCCACATGAAGGCATCGACGGAAAGCGTCGTGTGAACGTGGAGATCGCCGAACAAGATTCGGTTGGTCTCGTTGGGTGCCGCTCTCTTTTGGCCCGCGACTCGCGCGCTCCTCGCCGCCCCCGTACACGAGCCAGAAAGCCAAAACCAACGCTACCAGGCCAAGAACGACCGTAAGACAACCCTTTTTCCACCAAGCCACGCGGCCGAAGCATAGGGCGGGATATTCGGCTGTCCAAACAATCTCGCGGGGGCCGTTGTCTTGAGGGTTAAGGGCCGCCCATGCTACGGAACCGAGAGGTGGGGACCGCGAAGATGCGCGAAAGGGCGACACAAACGCGCAAGCCTCGGGTGGCGCACGTCACGACCGTCGATCTTTCTCTGAGATACCTGCTGCTCAACCAGCTGCAGCGAATTCAGAGCGAGGGCTATGAGGTCTTCGGAATCAGCGCGGACGGCCCGGACGTGCCAGTGCTGGAGGCAGCCGGGATCCGGCATTTCGCCGTGCCGATGACCCGCCGCATTACCCCGATTGCGGATCTGCGCTGCCTTTGGGCGTTGGTCCGAATCATGAGGCGAGAGCGGTTCGATGTAGTCCACACGCATACCCCTAAAGCAGGGCTCCTCGGGCAACTGGCAGCCCGGATTGCCGGCGTGCCGATTGTCGCCAACACGCTTCACGGCTTCTATTTCCACGACGACACGAAGCCCTGGCTCAGGCGCTTCTATATCTGGATGGAGCGCGTCGCGGCGAAGTGCTCGGACACCATCCTGTCTCAGAATCGCGACGACATGGCCACGGCCGTTGCCGAACACATCGCAAAACCTGAGCAGTTGAAGTGGCTCGGCAACGGCATCGATGTGGCGCGATTTGATCGGCGGCGTCTGACGGACAGCAGCCTCGAAGATTTGCGACGAGAGATCGGCCTCGACGCCGACGCACCGGTCATCGGCTTCGTGGGTCGCCTGGTCGAGGAAAAGGGCATCTTGGACCTCCTGCAAGCCGCCACCGCGGTGATTGAGGCGATCCCGAACGCACAGTTGCTGATCATCGGCCCCTACGACGAGGAGAAGCCGGACGCATTGCGGCCAGACGTGGCCGAGCGATATGGTGTCGCTGCAAACTGCCGCTTCGCCGGCATGCGTGACGACATGCCGGAGCTCTACGCACTCATGGACGTGCTGGTACTCCCCTCCTATCGCGAAGGTTTTCCGCGGGCGCCAATGGAGGCCTCGGCGATGGGGGTCCCCTCCGTGGTGACGGACATCCGAGGCTGTCGGGAGGCCGTCGACCACGGCGAAAACGGACTGTTTTTTCCGGTCGGAGACGCGGATGCACTCGCCCGGTCCTTGATCGAGCTCCTTCGAGATGACGAGCGGCGAGCTCGGATGGGTGAGACGGGGCGCCGCATGGCAGAAGATCGCTTCGACGAGCAGAAGGTCTTTGACCGAGTCCTGAGCGAATATGAGAGGCTCCTCCCATGACCTTCTACCGGCGAATCGGGAAGCGCGCGCTCGACCTCGGGCTCGCCGTGCCTGCCCTCGCCGTGCTCGCGCCCGTGGGCTTGGCGGTCGGGGGGTTGATTCGGCTTAAGCTTGGTGGCCCCGTGTTGTTTCGACAGCAACGGCCCGGGCGCGATGGTGAGGTCTTCGAGGTCATCAAGTTCCGAAGCATGAGCAACGCGCGAGACGCGGA
>JAFDFW010000856.1 GCA_019309605.1 Deltaproteobacteria bacterium
CTCGGTGCGCGTCGCCATGAGCTTTCCGTCGGCGTGCTCCGTGACGTTTTGCTTTTCGATCGGCTTTGTGAAGCTAGGCCAGCCGGTTCCGCTCTTGTACTTGTCCGTCGAGCTAAAGAGCGCCTCGCCGCTGACGACGTCGACGTAGATGCCATCCTTCTTGTTGTCCCAGTATGCGTTGCGGAACGGCGGCTCGGTGCCTTCCTCCTGGGTGATCGTGTACTGGAGCGGCGTCAGCTCTGCGCGAAGCGCGGCCTCGGTGGGCTTGTCGTACTCCTTGCTCTTGTCGGACATCGGTTTCTTCTCTGCGGCTTTGGGTTTTGTGGGTGCTGCAAGCGGTCGTTTGCTCCACACGGCTTGGAGGAACCCCTCGCGACCGGACCCTGCGCGGTAGCGCGCGTAGTTCGTGGGGTGTTTCTTGTAGTAGTCCTGGTGATAGCTCTCGGCCGCGTAGAACGGCTCAGCCCATCGAACAGGGGTCACGATGGGCGCCTTGAAAATACCACTTTTTTCGAGCTCGCGTTTCGAAGCTTCGGCCAGCGCATGCTGCTTGCGGTCGTGTGCGAACATCGCCGCTCGGTACTGCGTGCCGCGGTCGGCGAACTGACCCTCAGCGTCGGTCGGGTCGATCTGTCGCCAAAACACCTTCAACAGGTACTCGTAGGAGATGACGGTCGGGTCAAATTTCACTTGAACCGCCTCGACGTGGGAAGTCCGCCCCGAGCTGACCTCTTCGTAAGATGGCGCCGTCGCTTTCCCGCCCGTGTACCCCGACGTGACGCTCACCACGCCCTCGAGCTTCTCGAACGGCGGCTCCATGCACCAAAAACACCCACCAGCGAAAGTTGCCTTCGCCAGCTGAGGCGCATCAGCGCGCGTAGAAGTCACCCCGATCGCCACCAAAATGGCCACAACCAGAATCGGAACCCCCAGCACAATCGTCCGCCAACTCTTCATCTCTCCCCATTAACGCCCACCCGTCCGAATTGTTTCAGAAAAGGAGAAAACGCCCCGAGAAAGCGCGCCAGACTCCCTTGCTAGGGTCCTTAGGCACGCAAGGCTGCATAGACGAGACCGGGAAACCTCTTCCAGGAGGGGTGCGCTTCGAATGCAGCGAGCCGCTGACCAAACTCCACCGGCCGCTTCGACGTGACTGTGAGCGGATCGAGCCTTCTAAACGGAGCCCTGACGACGGACTTCTGGGCACGATCGAACATCAGGAAATTGAAACTCTTTCCGATGCCAGACTGCACGTCGTAGACGTCGTGTCCGGGAATTCCGCCCCAGGGGCTTCCCATGAAATAGGCAGAGTAGAAGACCAAGATGTTCAGCGAGACCGTCCCGTAGCGGAGGTTGGATATCGCACGCTCAACGGCTGCGGCGATGGCCGGATCCCGCAACGATTTGGGATGCACGATGATCGTCGCACATAGAGTCCCCCACAAGGTTTGATTGGCGTGCTCGACCGCTCGATCGAGGAAAGTCGGGACGTCGGGCGCATCCAGCCCCGTCTCGGCGCAGAGCGCACAGAATGCCTCCCGCTTGAAGCAAACCTCGTCGGCTGCTTGAGGATCTACGTCGGGAATTAGGGTCCAAGGCAGACGATCCTCTCCTCCTTTCCCGAAGCAGCGCGCTTCTGGATGTGCTTCGAGAAATTCCGCGTGGCGGTCCTGGGCTCCCGGATAGTACGCATATCGTGTGGGTGCTCGATCCAAGTGTCCGCCAACGGCATCCACGAGTCGATCGCGGAACATCTCCGGACTTCCAGGGACCGGGTACGATGATGACCGGGCTCACGTTGCCTAGCTCGCCGGTGAAACGCTTCGTGATGAGCGGGCGGCGTTCGGCTTTGCGGGTCCTCCCTTCGTGCCCCGCACCAAAGACGATGGCCTCAAAGGTCTTGTCAGAACCGGTCACATGCAGTTCTTCCACTTGCGGATGACTGCTGAGATAAGCCCCCTCCTCCGCTCCGCCGTACACGATAGCTAGGAAGCCGCGTTCGATGAGCGCTCGAAAGCCCTCTTCCATCAGCGGCCCCAAGTGCGCGTTGACGGGATTTGGCTTGAGAACGACGACCTGCAGCTCGACGAAGAGCCTGTGGAGTGTATCGCAAACCGGCAGCATCGAGGCGTTTCCCGCACCTAGAACGAGGGACACCGTTCCCTTTCGCTGCGTGTCCTTGTAAGCAGCGGCCTGGGTAGCAATTGTGTCGTCAGCGCTGAGGCCCGGCTCCATCCAGACTTCACCCGTGACGCCGAGGAAGAGGAAGCGATCCCACGGAGTGAGAGGAAACGTCCGAGCCACGACTTGCCCGTCGGGTCGCATGGTGATTGGCCCCGGGACGCGCGGCTGGCCCAAGGATTCGGTCTCCGAGAGAGACCTTCGAAGGGTTCGAATGGCTCGATGGATCGTGGCGAGGATGGTCCACTCTTCGGCTTCACCAAGGGTATGAGAGGCGAGGCCTTTGGCCTCGAGCTCCGCAGCGACCCAACGGTCTCCTATCGAAATGAAGTCACGGTGGACTTCATCGAGTAAGGAGAGTCGTTCGCGCATCCCAAGGTGCACCCAAGAGTCCTTGTTGGCTCGAAGCCGGCTCAAATCGCTGTCGATCTCTCGACGTTGCGTCTCGCGTGAATTCTCAACTAGATCCGCGAACTGCGGTGATCCGCATGCGACAGGGCGTGCTGTGCTGACGGCTGACGAAACGGCCATGTCCAGGACGAAACGGCCATGTCCAGGTCTCCCAGCGGGTCGGTATACGACTAATGTCGATCCGTTGATCCAAATTCGCAACCATCAAGTCGCCTTTGCGTCCCCAATGACGGCGAGTTGGAACCAGGTTCCGGGATTCCTACTATTTTTCGATGAAGAGGGTTTGGGTTGGGTAGGCGAACTCGATGCCTTCGGCGGCAAAACTTCGGTAGATGGACAAATTGACCGCCTGGAGGATGTCCATGTGCGTGGCGTAGTCGGAGGACTCCACGTAGTAGACGGTCTCGAAGTTGAGGGCAGAGTCGCCGTA
>JAFDFW010000857.1 GCA_019309605.1 Deltaproteobacteria bacterium
TCGTAGCTCAAGCCCGGGTTGAGGCCGGTGCCGTAGAGCGACGATTGACCGGTTTCGCAGGCGTCGAGGACGGCGCTGTAACAATTACGCTTCTTGGGGTTCCAGCCAGCGATGATGCTGATGACGTTCTTCCCGCTTGCAAGGATGGGAATGATCTCGCTGTAACGCTCTATTGGCCCATGAGGCTCATGTGGAGAGCGCAATTGCGCAGAACTAGCTCTTTATGTCGACTTCCTAAGAGCTCCGAAAGGCCGTTCATAGTTCCTATCAGCCCCTCTCGAGATCGTGCGAACCTCGCTGCCGCTCTCGTTGCTGCACAAGTCGAATCGCGCGGGCATCCCCTCCCGCGGCACGGCTGGCGATGAAGTGACGCCATGAGCCAGGGTGTGGGGTCTTCTGAATGAGCTTGCGTTGGTGTGCAAGCTTCCGCCTCAGGAGCCCCGCCTCAGGAGCCGGGATTCGATCGATCGCCGCTGCGCGAGCTGTTTCAAAAGGCGTTTTCGGTCCTGACCCGAAACGGGTAAGGCGGCGAGCAACCTGCGTTGATGCTCATATCGCTCTCTCAGCCGTTGACGCTCATGAGAAGTGCTCTTCCGGTAGCCATCCCAAGCCTCTGTGCGCTGAAGACGCACTCGATCGAGGGACTGCGTGTACTCCATCCAAAGCTTCCGAGGCACCGTGCGCGGCATGGGCGAATACCGGCGAGGCGCACGACCGCTGGCCTCCAGATGACGCGCGGACGCCGGTTGGAAGTCCCCGAACCGTGTAGAGAGCCGAGGCTTGCTGAAGTCGCGACCGATAGACGAAGCCTTCACTCGAACGCCCCGCTCCGCGTCCTCGAAGACCAGGCCGTTGCCGTGCGCCCGGAGCACCACGCCGAAGCGGCCGCAGGTTCGATGTACATCGTCCCAGCTACGTAGCTCGGTTGCTAGAAGTGCGGGCGCAAGGGTTTTCCCTGCCCAGCGAGCGAAGCTTTCGACCCCTTGTTGCGCCTCATAGTCGGCTGCTTGTTGAGGCAGGTCATCTCGCGCTTGTGTCCTTGTCCGTAGGGGCGTCAGACGCAGCTCGGCTTCGAGGGCCCGGCCCGCGCTGAAGAGCTTCTGGTGATCCCAGGACGGCGAGTGGAGCCGAAAGCTCTCCGGATGGATCTTGTTGATGGCCACGTGAAGGTGTTCGTGGTCCTTGTCGTTGTGGCGGGCGGCAATGTACTGGTGCTCAGAAAATCCCAGGGTGTCCACGAGGCTTTCCACAACATGGCTGAGTTCCTTGCTCTGAAGGCTTCGATCTTCTGGGTGAAGCGAGATGACAAGATGGTAGGTGCGGTCCTTGCCTGCGCGGGTATTCTGCGCTTGGACGGCCTCGACCAGGCGGCAGGCGAGCTCGACGTCGTGGGCGGTGGCTACGCCGGGGAGGTTGGCGACGAGGAACCATGTTGCTCGAGGGTCGTCGCTCTGGCCACGAATGTAGCGCGCGAGCTTGCGAAAGCCCCTGCCCGACTTGGACGGGCGCTGATGCCGGACAATCATCCGACCCCAGCCAATCGCTCCACTGCTCGACTCACCGTGCGGACGGTTTCGCGAAGCTCGAGGTTCAGCCGGTAGTGGTCGGCCCGCTCGCCGACACCTTCTCGAATCGCGAGCTTCAGCAGGCCGCCCACCCGGTTCAGATCTGCATGAACCCGCGCCACCTCGCTAAGCGCTTGGGCGTCGACAGTGCTCTTCAGGCGCGCGCCTCGAAGGCATCGTCGGAGAACCTCAGCGCGGGAGCAACTCGTTTGTCGAGCGAGCGCGTCGAGGTGGAGCAATTCGTCCCCGTCGATGCGAAACGAAATCATTCGCGACTTGGGCTTGCGTCTCAGCGTGAGAGTCACTCCGTCCCGCCCTTCCCTGCGGCCGCATCGCAGCTCGGCGTCGACGACTCCTCGCTCGTATCCGCTCCCACGGCTCGAGTTCCAGGCACCAGGGTCAGCACCAAGCTTGCAAGATCCATCGCACGACGGACGGCAAACTCGGGAGGCGCATCGAGAAGTCGCAGCGCCAGGAGCTGAAGCTCGCAGCGCATGGTCCGCGTCGCGAAGTCATGGAGCCCGGTCACAGACGGCCGCTCGGCCGGGACACCGTGTCCCGAAAGGGTCATTTGGTGGCGTTTTGCGACGCCTATTGAGCCAGCTTTCGCCAATAAATACAACGATTGCGAGGGCTCGGTGTCGCCTAAGGATCTAGTGAGGTAATACTCGTGGAGGTTCGAGTCCTCTCTTCCGCACCCCTTGATTCCGCGCACTTGCGCTACACCACTAGACAGCTCGCCGAGTCGCCCTACCCCCTGGTGTCCCAATCGGTGTCCCGATAGGACCGATTCGGCGGCTCGACGAGGCGATCACCGGTGGTCAGGTTATCGAGACGGCCCTCGCGGAGTGACTTCACACGCTGTTGAGGAAACGATCCCACCCGGATTGACCTGTGCCGAGAACCGTCCCCGATGAGGCTCCCCGCTGCGCAGATGCTGGGCGAAAGTCGACATCACGCCCGGATGTGCGTAGTTAACAGAATCGGGGAAGGCGAGCCACGCCAGATCGGGGACACGAGGCGGCGATGATCACACCAGCCCGCAACGTACCGGTCGCTATCCTGACGGTCTTGATGGTCGCCTGTGGTGACGACCCTGCATCCTTCCCGAGTGGTAGCGGCGGAACAGGTGGTTCCGACTGGCAGCGTGACGTATTTGAGCCTGCTGCCCAGTTTCAAGCGCTATGTGAGACACCTCGGAGCGGCATCAATCCGGCGACGAATCAACCGTACACTGATCTCCAGGGTAC
>JAFDFW010000858.1 GCA_019309605.1 Deltaproteobacteria bacterium
ATGCCCGATCAAGTGGGGGCCAAGGTTGCTCTGAACGAGCTCAAAGGGAAGGTCGTGTTGGTCGACTTCTGGGCCTCGTGGTGCGGCCCGTGTCGGCAGGAGATGCCGGTCCTCGAGCAACTCCACAAGAAGTACGCCAAGCAGGGGCTCGTCATCATCGGTGTCAATATCGACAACAACCCGAAGAAGATGAACAACTTCTTGAAGGGCACGCCCGTGACCTTCCGCATCGTGCACGACCGTAAGCTCAACGTGGCGTCCAAGTACGAGCCCGAAACGATGCCTTCTTCCTATTTCATTGGGAGGGATGGGAAGATTCGGTATGTGCATGAAGGGTTTCGGAAGAAGGACGCTGGCGAATTGGAAGAGCGAATCAAGACGCTCTTAGCGGAAACGGCGAGAACCGACTGAAGAACCGGGGCACGGCGAAACGCGACGCGGGAACCCTGCGGACGGGTCGGCTTGCAAATGTGGCCGGAGGGGCTTGGGGCCTGAGGCCACGCAAGCCTCCCCTCGGCGCTCGCGCCCAATCGGGGGTGGCTGCTTGCGTGCCGATTGTCACTCGCTACGCCGCTGGGTCCCCGCATCGCGTTCCCCCGTGCCCCTCCATACGTCCATGTCAGCGCCAGCGACGGTGCCAGCGTCAGCGTCAGTGCCAGCGACGGTGCCAGCGACGGTGTCAGCGTCAGCGTCAGTGCCAGTGCCAGTGCCAGTGCCAGTGCCAGTGCCAGTGCCAGTGCCAGCGACAGTGCCAGCGACAGTGCCAGCGTCAGTGCCAGTGCCAGCGACGGTGCCAGCGACGGTGCCAGCGTCAGCGTCAGTGCTAGCGTCAGTGCTGGGCCGCTGCTGCTTTTGGTAGCGACGCGCCGCGCGCCACAAACACGCTCAACTGCTGCGTCACGTAGTCGACTACTTCGCAGTCGGATTCGGTGAACATCTCGCGGCCTACGCCGTTGGCTAGTTGCAGGACGCCGAACATTCGGCCTCGGTGGATCAGGGGGCGGTATAGGAGGGCTCGGACGTCTAGGCCGGGGACCCCGTCGATGTGTTCGTCGTAGCGGGGGTCGGCTGCGGCGTCGGCGAGGACTAGCACCGCGTGCTCGGCGAGTGTGCTTGCTGCTGCGAGGAGACCGGAAGACGACGGAAGCGCCTGACCTTGTCGAGCCCTTGCGCCGGTGCCTCGTGCGGCCACTACTCGGAACTCATCGGTGTTGATGTCCAAGAGGAAGGCTGCGGTCGCTTCCGACGGAACGAGTTCTTCGAGAAGGTGCACCGCGAACTCGAGCGCCTCGGCGCGGTTCTTGAGGAACAACAAATCGTGGCAGGCCTCGAATGCGACTGCGAGGCGATCTTCCGTCGGGGGCGGCGGCACGCTGCTGACTCTCGGCGCCTCCGAGTGGCGCGTATCTTCTTCTAGCGGGAACTCGATCTCGATGCTCTTGTTCCAGTCTTTCCACTCGATGCGCACCACCGGAGAGTGGTCCGGGCTGGCCTTCCAGATGTGATCGAACAACTCGATACGGATGAATTTTGCGCCGCGTTCCCGGCTGATCTCCTCCTGCGCGCGCCGGAGCAATTTGGTGGCGAGCTTCTCACCGGTTCCGGGCTGCAGTGGAACGGGCACAGCATACATGCGCTCGCGGAAATGAATCGGGCTCGAGATCGTGGGCTTCTCGTCGCGCGATGCCAACAGGATCAGCTTGTTCTCGACCGTGGCAGGCGGCGGGCTGGTCGGCCGCGGGACCCGTGCGGAGCCGTTCGTTGCGGTCGCTGGCGTCGGGGCGGGCGCCACCGGTGCCTGCATCTCCGGCCTGCTCGGCACTGGTCTCTTGGTGCCTGGCGGCGGAGCGGGCGCTGCGGCGGGGACGATTTGATAGCGCCGGCGTTCCAGCGAGTCCTGGATCGTGACGGTCCCATTCGGGTTCACGTTGCAGCTCGCACCGGCCGGTACACCACCCGACTCGCCGATCTTGGCGCGACCCGCCTGTAGGGCGGCCGGCCACGTCGCCGCCTCCACGGTCCCCAAAAACAGCGGGTCCGACGCTCCGAGTCGA
>JAFDFW010000859.1 GCA_019309605.1 Deltaproteobacteria bacterium
GTCCTCGGAATGCCTGCGGATGAGGATGCGGCGGGTTTGACCGACGAAAACCGCGACATGATGCAGCACAGCGTCCTCATCACGGGACAGGTCGAAAACGAGTCGACCGGCGACGAGACCCCTCTGCTTGCCCGCATCTGGGAAGTACTCGAATACGAAATGCTGTTCGAGCAGCCGTTGGTCTTCGACAGCCCGGTGCTCGAAAGCGTCTCCATCCAAATCGACCACACGAAGTGGTTCGATGGCATCGATTTTGCGCTGCAAGACTCGAACGCAGTGCAAAAAAGGATAACCGAAAACGTGCGGTCCTCTCTGCAGGCCGTCCTTCCGACCTCGGAAGTCGACCTCTAGAGACCGCGGAGAAATTGTTGATGAACAAAATTGCGATTCTTGTAGCGATAGTAGCGTTGGCGAGCTTTGGGTGTGACAGCAGCAGCGGCGGCGGCACAGGCGGCAGCGGTGGCGATGGAAGCGCGCAGGCCGTGACCATCCAGTTTGCCGGGGTGGTCGGCATGGACGACTTCGCCTGCGGAGAGGTGTACGAAAACCTCGGTTCCAACGACACCTCGCTCAAGCTCACCGACTTCCGATTCTATGTGCAGGACGTGGAGGTCCAGAACGCGGACGCGGACTGGGTTCCCGTCGCGCTTACGCAGAACCAGTTCCAAGTTGACGATGTGGCCCTTCTAGACTTCGAGGACGGTTGCGGCGGCTTCGGAAACGCCGATCTCAACGACGTGGTCGCGGGCACGGTGCCCGAAGGCGAGTACGCCGGCGTTCGGTTCAAGATGGGGGTCCCTGTAGAGCTGAACCACGCCGATGCATCGACGGCCCCCGGGCCGCTTGGCCTGACTTCCATGTTCTGGAGCTGGCGCGGCGGCTACAAGTTCCTTCGGATCGACTCCGGAAACATCAAGGACAATCCGGCCATCTGGCGTATGCACCTCGGCAGCACCGGCTGCGGGATGACGAACGACCCGACCACGCCCCCCGAAGAACCCTGCACGAACGAGAATCGAGTCGAGGTAGAGTTCGACGCGTTTGATGCCGCGAACGACGTGCTGGTGGCAGACATCGCCGCACTGGTCGACGGCGCTCCCCTGGACGAACCCGCCGAGGGGACTCCCACTGGCTGCATGGCCGCGCCAGACGACTCAGATTGTGGCCCGATCTTCGACAACCTGGGGCTTCCCTTCGGCGCCTCCACGCCAGATGCACAGCAATTTTTCTCGATCGAGTAAAACCTCCTCGATCGAGGGATGGATGCGGCGACAGCGACGCTGCATCCGCGTCCGAGGCATGGGTCTGGGATCTCCCAGATGAAATCCTCCCGCCGCGCGTACCGGAGGACAATCCCATGTCGACCGCCAAGGTCGAGCTCGGGCGTTTTCTATTTTACGATACGCGCCTATCGGCAAACGAGACCCAGAGTTGCGCGAGTTGCCATCAGCAAGAACTCGCCTTCACCGACGGGTTGGCGCAGGCCGAAGGCTCCACCGGGGAGATTCACCCTCGTAACTCGATGATGGTCGCGAATGCGGGCTACGCGGCGTCTCTGACCTGGGCGAACAATGTGGTCGACAAGCTCGAGGAACAGGCACTCGTGCCGATGTTCGGCGAGGAGCCAGTCGAGCTCGGCATGGCTGGGATGGAAGACGAGCTCCTTCGGCGCATGCGCGACGACGCGCGGTACCCGGACATGTTTGCCACCGCATTCCCTGGAGAGGATGCTCCCATCGTCCTCGGCAACATCACGAAGGCGATTGCCGCCTTCCAGCGGCAGCTCACGAGCTTCAACTCCAAATACGATCGCTGGAATCGACGGGACGAGACCGCGCTCAACCCATCTGAGCAGCGCGGCATGGCCCTGTTCTTTGGAGGCACCACCGAAGCGGGCGTGACGGACGCCCTCGAGTGCTTTCACTGTCACGGTGGCTTCCTGTTCTCCCAGGCATCCGACCACCAGCAAAACACGTTTGATCAGAAATCGTTCATCAACAACGGTCTCTACAACCTCGACGACGATGGCAGCTACCCCACGGGCAACCAGGGCATCTACGACCTGTCGTTCGATCCGGAGGACAAGGGCAAGTTCAAGCCGCCAAGCCTTCGGAACATCGCAGTGACAGGGCCGTACATGCACGACGGCTCGCTCGAGACGCTCGAAGCGGTGCTTCGCCACTATGAGCGAGGGGGACGCTCGGTTCCCAAAGGTACGATGATCAACGGTGAGGACGTTTCCGGCGATGGCCGGGACAACCCGAACAAGAGCAACTTCCTGAACGGATTCGAGATCACCGATCAGGAGAGGGAGGACGTGCTCGCCTTTCTCCGTGCGCTGACGGACGAGGAGTTCCTCACCAACCCGGCGTACAGCGACCCGTTCGCGGAATAGCTAGCGGAGCAGCCTGGGCTCCCGCTCTAGGTTAATTCCGAACTGGTCGCGCACGCGCACGCGGATCTCGTCGGCGAAAGCCAGCAGCTCCGAGGTCGTGCCGCCTCCGTGGTGCACGAGTGCCAGCGCGTGCTGCGTCGATACTCCGATCGCGCCACGGCGCGTGCCCTTTGCGATGCCGGCTTGCTCGATCAGCCAACCGGCCGCGAGCTTGACTTGGCCGTCGCCCGCAGGATAGCGGGGGACTTCGTTCGGAGCGCCGACGAGTCCTTCGCGAAGCGCCTGCTCGACGATTCGTTCGACGTCCGCGGCGGAGACGATCGGGTTCAGGAAGAAGGAGCCCGCGCTCCGGCGATTTGGGTCGTCGGGATCGAGGACCATGGATTTGCGGCGACGGAGGTCGAGAACGGTGCGGCGG
>JAFDFW010000013.1 GCA_019309605.1 Deltaproteobacteria bacterium
ATTGGCGTGGTCAAGGCGCTGTTCGAGAAGGGGCTTCTGCCCGACGTTCTTTCCGGGGCATCCATGGGTGCCCTCATCGCTTGCGGTACCGGCGTGCGAACCGACGCCGAGCTCGAGGCGCTCTTCGCAGACCCACGGGTCCTTCGCACCGATGCGCTCAAGCGCTTTTCGCCGAGGCGTGCCGCGAGGGAACGCGCCGTATACGATCCGGCCCGCCTAGAAGAGGTGGTCGCGCACAACTCCGGTGACTACACATTCGAAGAGGCCCACGCGCGCACCGGCCGTACCGTCAGCATTAGCGTTTCACCGACGCGTGAGCGCCAAAAGCCCCGCGTTCTCTGCCACTACACCTCGCCCAACGTGCTGATGAACAGTGCCGCGGTCGCCTCCGGCGCGATTCCCGGTGCATTCCCCGGTGCAACGCTCCGCCAACGTTTGCCGTCCGGCGAAAGCGCCCCGTACATGGGTACCGAAACTTGGATCGACGGCTCGCTCAAGGGCGACCTGCCGATGCGCCGCTTGAGTCGCCTGCACAACGTCAATCATTTCATCGTGAGCCAAGTCAACCCACACGTTGCACCCGTACGGCGCGTCACGGGAAAGCGTGGACTAATTCCGGTCGTGTCGGGGGTCATCGTCTCGAGTCTACGCACGCAGCTCACTCAGCAGCTCGGGCTCGCCCGCGATCTCACGAAAAGCACGCCCCTCTACGCGCCGCTCGACGTCGCCTACTCGCTAGCAGACCAGCCCTATGGCGGGGACATCGACATCCACCCGCGCCTGCGCCCCATGGCGCTCCTTCGCACCATGTCGAACATCTCGCACAAGGAGCTCCTGCGGTACATCCTCGAGGGCGAGCGCGCGACCTGGCCGATGCTCGCCCGCGTCCGCGATCAAACGTGCGTGTCCCGCGCGTTAGATGCAGCGATACGGCGCTTGTCAGCCGATTCGCAGTGAGATGCCGACGACGATTTGGTAGTCTTCTTCGGGACAGTCCCGTCCGACCGAGGAAATGGCTGCTCCGTGCGCAAGTACAGGAACGACGTGTTGAAGTGGAGAATCGAGGTGACTCTCAGCGAAAAGTCCATGCTGCCCACGTGGTTGGTGTTGCCGATGGTCGTGAAGACTAGGTTGGTGCGCCAGTCCAAGAGCAGCTGGATGTCGTCCGTAAAATCAATGTCGGCGAACATTCGGAACATCCAGTAACCGTCGCTTTGCGGGTTCTCTACGCCCGCGTCGGGATCGAGCAGCGACAGGTACTGATAGCCAGGCGCAGTTTCGAAATCCCAGTTGACGACGTACGTGGTGATGATGTGCACGCCGAGACCGGCGGCGGGCGTCGCACGCAACCGAATGTTTTGGAACTTGTCGTAAAGGAGCTGCCCGGTAAGCGCTTTGACGAAGACGATCGGGTGAACGTAGATGTCGACATCGCCACCGCCGAGATGACGATTTGCAATCTCCGCGCGGGCTGCTGTACCGAAAGTCCCGTCATAGGTGATCTCGGCGCGGGTGAGCGCGTCCTCGCGGACGAGCGACCAGAAGGCATTGAATGTGAGGTTCTCTGTGTTACCCGCGTTGGCCGTCAAACCAAGCCGCAACACCGTTGACCAGTAGTTCCGTTCGCGTTCCGTGTGCTCGATGATGCCCAGTAGCTCCGAGCGCGGTCGGGTCACGATCCCCTCGGCCGTCTGCACCACGACAAACTCTTCGTTGATCATCGAGGGGCCCACCAAGTCGTCCCCTTCGGTGAAGACGTACGTGTTGGCCCTAGGCGAGTGCAACTCCTGGACCTTCTTCCAATCGTACGTGAGCAGCTTGAGCTCGGAGCTATCGAAGCTGAGCGAACCATCGCGCATTCGCTCGAGGTTGCCTCTCAACCACTCGCCTGAAGCCAAGCGAACCCAATCAAACTCGTCCCCAAACTGAATCATGTAGGTTTGGGGAAGATCCTCCTGGGCCTTCTGAACCAACACCGCCGTGTTGGGACCGGAGTCTTTTCCAAGCTCGGATCTAGCCGTGTCGCTCTGCTCGGGCCCCGCCGGATGAGGGTCGTCCGTTGGAAGCGGCTCTTCCACCTGCGCGAACGCCACCGACCCGCCGGCAAGCAAAACAGCAGCTACCAGCAGCACCGCCAGAGGCAGCAAACGCCACCTCTCCCCGTCCTTCAAACGCATCATGGGTGTGAGTTATACGGAGGGAGGGAGCCGATTCCCAACAAATTCCGGCAGCGGCAGCGCCAGCGTCGGTATCGGTGCCAGCGCGCCTCGCGGCAATCGCGGCGAGATCAAGCACCTTTGCGGATGGCGCTCTTGCAAAGGACGAAGTCAGCGTCGGGCTCCAGGGCTCTTAGCAGCTCGGTCAGCTTGTCGATCGTTGGCACCGAAGCTCCCTGCTCGTAGCGTGCGTAGGCATTGACCGATGTCTGACCGAGATTCTGGACGACTTGTTGAAGTGTTTTTCCCGAGAGGCCTCGCTGCTGTTTGAGGAAGAACGCAACTAGGGCCGCATCCCCGTTAGCCCCGACCTCGAAGTAGCCACCCTTGCCAACATGGACATCCACGCTGAACCCAGGCTTGTCGATCATCGCTTCGATCGCGTCACAGATCATCGTGTAGGCTTCTTTCTTCGTCTTCCCCTGAGAGAAAGCCCCCAGGTCCGGCACCTCGATGGCCCACCAGTTGCCTGCCTTCACCACGTGACCCGCGAATCTCATTTTCGGCCTCTTCTCGCTGCCTTCAGAATAGCCATCGGCGAAGACGCTATGGCGACCACCTTCTCGAAGCAGAACCCAGCCAAGGATCCGAAGCCGTTTAACGAGCTCCTTTTGCCTCACTGGCCAGTCTTACACAGATATGTGGAAATCTCAAGCAGGCCTGCGAGCGTTTGTCGATTCATTGCCCCAGTTGTCGGCCACCCAGGTCGGGAGTTGCTGAGAGTTGCTCCGCCGACGCCGATCCCAGAAGATTCTGGCGGGCTCTAGGGCTCCTGCACGACTAGGGCGGGCCCTGCCCGATCGAAGTACCAATTGCCGAAGCTGTCGAGCACGGACAGGTCATCGATTTCATATTGATAGCTCAGCGGATCAGCGAGCCAGCCGTGGTTGCCGTAACGCGGGGCAAACCCCGCTCCATGGTCCCTAACCAATACGCGCGCGGACTCAGCAATCGCATCGATGCGTTCGGGTGTTTGATCCACAGCCGCCCCGATGATGACCAGGTCGATCTGATCCATCACGACGAAGTACGGCGTGGTGACGTGATTCAGCGCGACTACCATCGAGTTGGCGCAAAGAGCGGGGTCAGGCTCGCCGACCGCACACGAATCGTCGAACACGAACCCTTGATAGGCGGCCCTTTCGCTCAACTTACCCGGGTCGAGCGGGGAGCCACCCATCGCCTCGCGGCTCCAGAACGCGGAGTCGTCTAGCCCTCGAACATCGGCCCAGGCCAACATCTCAGCGACTCGATCGAGGTTCTGCTTCACGCCGTTGCCTCCGGCGGACGTCCCCGAGAGGATGACCGCCGTCGCGTTTACTAGGTTGTCGGTCCCGAAATCGGCCGCGTCTTGCAGATCTTCGAGGACGGCCCGAATGATGTCGTGGCCGCGAAAATGAAAACCACCTTCTTCTTCCGTGGCCGCTTTGCTACCCCTCCACGTATCCGAGGAACAGTACCCGATGTACACCGCATTCCAGTCGAAGAAGTCCGGGTTGAGGCCCAAATCAGCGGCGAACAGACCATTGCGAGACAGGGTGTCGGGATAGCTCGCCGAGCTGGTGAGCCAGGGAGAGCTCTGTGCACGGTCGAGGCAGGCTTGCGGATTGCCGCAAGAAGCACCGCCTTGGAGATGAATGATCCACTGGCCCCGACCGCTTCCGGATCCGGCATCAAAGTAGTAAGCCGCATCGGTTCCGTCGTTGCACACGGCATCGCGGTTGGCCGCATCCTTGACGAAGCGCCTGGACAGGGTGCGCGGGCTCGCAACTTCGTCGGAGATGACGATCGTTTGTCCGCCCGTTCCACCCGTGCCTGCAGCGCCGCCGGAACCTGCCGTTCCACCGCTCCCGCCGACGCCGGTGGTCCCACCCGTCCCACCAGCGCCGGCAGTTGCACCCGTTCCTCCACCACCATCGCTGCTGCTCTCGCCACACCCAGTGACCAGAAAGGCCAACAGCGATACAGCGATTGTCCAACGTAGATGAGAACAGTTCATGACGACCTCCTCACGGTCCCTGCTTAGGCGGTCAGGGCGCATCGCAATTGTTCATGGAGCCGAACGAGAGGTACCCGACTTGGACAGGCAGTCTGATCCGGTTCGCTGCGTCTGCCGGCCAACCGAAGCTGCGCGTGCAGGTTGTGGCGGTTCCACCGAACTCGACCTCGTATTCGCCCGGGCTTACCTCGGCGAAGCCGCCCCTGCCGTCAGATGTCGTGGCGGTCAGATCGGGGTTCGGGATCCCTGCCTCATCCTCGTAGAATCCCTCGGCCGTCGCATCCACGAGGTCGAACGTCACACCCGCCATGCGGGGGAACGCTGTGAGTGCGATGCCTCCGCCCGTCCACGGGTACGGAGTCATCATGATGTCGGAGACTTCCTCGCCTAGCTGGTCGCTAAGCATCGGCCACGAGTTTGTAGCGGTTCCGCCCGTCAGAACACCCGCGATCAAGTATGGCACCCATCCTTCTTTCTCCACCGTGTAGCTAGTCTCCTGGTTCGCCGGCAACATGAGGATGGTCTCTCCCTCTGCGTCCGTTGTCGCGCAGTTGCTGGTGTCGGTTTCGCAAACCTCGACGCCTTCGAGCGGCGGTCCACCGAAAGTGTCCTCCCAGCTAAAGCCTAGGCCCCCGGTCACCTCCACGGAGAGCGCCACGGTGGCAGCCTCACAGTTCATGCTGCTCCATGAGACGAAGCCGGCCTTGATAGGTATTCTGATCGTGTTCGCTTCGCTCCCAGGCCATCCGAATGCCGCGACACAGTTCGTCGCGGTCCCACCGAGCCGAACTTCGACCTCATCCGGGGCGACCTCAACGAAGCCGCCCGCTCCGTTGGCGATTGTACTGTCGAGATCGAGCGATGGGTCGCCTTGGGCGTCGTAGTAGAACCCTTTGCCCGATGCACCGACGAGCTCGAACGTTGCACCAAGAAGGCCCACACTAAGTACGAGGCTCCCGGTTCCCTGCATCGGGTAGGGTGTCATCAGGAGGTCGGAAACGCGCTTCATCTCCGCGTCCGTCAACGTCCAGTTCGTGCGCTCCCCGACAAAGGTGTCGTCAACCACTTCAGTGCGCAGCACAGACGCGTAACCGCTCTTGGTGTACGTGTAACTAATCCGTCCGTCTTCGGGCACGTCAACTTCGATCGTTGCCTGTCCGTTGGCGTCCGTCATCTCGCAGTTCTCGGTGTCAGTCTCGCAAAACTCCGCATCTTCGAGAGGCGGACGATCAGCCCCGGTCGCCCCCACCACCAAAGTCAGAGTTAGCTCGACAGGTTCGGCCCCGTTGGCGCCTCCGTTGCCTCCGCTGCCGCCACCACCCGTGCCACCGGCCCCACTGGAGTCGAGATCACTGCACCCGACGAGCGGAAACGCCAACAATGCGAAAACACATGTCCAATATGAAAAACAATACTTCATGACAACCTCCTCCGAGTCCTGCGGCCTACGAAAAGTCCGCGTGCTCAGACCCCCATGGAGAGCACGCACCGTGCCAAGTGAAAACGGCAATGATTGCGATCGAGGAGGACGCTTGCAGCGACCCATTGTTGTCGAGCGTCAACAATCATTGACGGCAAGCGTCAACGGGCCGCCAGCGAACATGCAGCGCCAGATTCGCCCCCGTGCGCGCGTCTACTCCAGACGGTTGACCCAGGTCCCATGGTTTGGGTCGTTCCAAATGAGTGCCACGTGCCACACCGCCATGGCGTCTCCGTTGGGTGCGATTGCCAACTTGGGGTGCCCGTTCAAACCGTCGGCGTGGCCATCGATGGGTTGAGCGGTGCCCCACCCGCCGCTCGGTGTGTACCGGTTGGCCCAGATCCTGTCCCGTTCTCCGTCGTGCTGGTACCAGCCCACGACGGCGTTGCCCTCGGGGTCCACGACCACACGGGGGTGGCTGGCCTCTCCGGCATCGTAGTCTTCGATCTGTTTCGCGGTACCCCACCCGCTGCTTGGCGCGTAGCGGTTAGACCAGATGTCGAAGGTCATGCCATCGAACTGGTCCCACACCGCCACGGCGTTGCCCTGCGCGTCCATCGCCACTCGGGGGTGCTCGGCGTTGCCTGCATCCCTGGTTTCAACGCGTTTCGCGGCGCCCCATCCCTCGGCGGGTGCGTAGTGGTTGGCCCAGATGTTGTCACGGGTCCCGTCGGATTGCTGCCACACCGCCATTGCGTTCCCGTCTGGATCGGCGGCGATGTGGGGTGCGACGGCTTTGCCCGCATTGTCGACTTCAATGCGCTTGGCGCCGCCCCATCCACGGCGAGGTGTAAACCGGTTGGCCCAAATGTTGTCGCGCATCCCATCGGACTGCTGCCACACCGCGATGGCATTGCCGCTCGAGTCCAGCGCGACTTGGGGGTTCCGCGCGCCACCTGCATTGTTGTTGGCTTCGATGCGCTCGGCGCCGCCCCATCCACGGCGAGGTGTAAACCGGTTGGCCCAAATGTTGTCGCGGGTGCCGTCGAATTGCTGCCATACCGCAACGGCGTTGCCGTTCGGGTCCATCGCCACCTGTGGCCTGAAAGTGTCCCCTGCGTCGTCGCGTTCGATGCGTTGGGGGGTGCTCCATCCCTCATCCGGCGCATGGCGATTCGACCAGAGGTCGTAACGAGTACCATCGGTCTGGTCCCAGACCACTACGGCGTTACCATCGGGGTCCGCAGCAATCGCGGGGGCGCCCGTACGGTCCACTTCGGTTTCGCCGACACGTTCGGGGGCCCCCCATTCACCACCGTGCGCGTAAGTACGGGACCAGAGCTCCGATCCCGACGCACCGACCTTCAGCTGCATCCACACGACAATCCCGTTACCGTCCGAGTCGAGCGCGACGTTCGGGGCAGCGCTCAAATCGCTGATGCGTTCGGCTTGGCCCCATGCCTTCTCACTGCCGACGTCGCCGGGGACGCCAGTCGCCCCGGTATCGCCGTCGAGCTGAACGCAGCGAATCAGTGCCGCACAGCAGACTATCATCAACAGTAGCGGCAGTTTCGGCGTGAATTGTGAACGTCGATGATCCATCATGGCGTTCGCCCCTGCCAGGCATTGACAATCAACGCGCAGATCGCGGCCGATGTCAACCCAGGGTGGGAGAGGCGGCGCAAAGCTTGCGCTTGACGGGTCCGCCCTCCTGGCCGAACCTCGAGCATCGCCTGATGACTCGGTGATCCTCGCGATTTCGGAGGTCGCGCCATGTCACGTCTTCTCGTGCTCGTGCTTACTGCTCTGATGTTGGCACTGCTGGCATCGTGTTCCGACTTGAGCACGCCGATGGGCGGAACGGGGGGCAGCGGCGGTGCCGCTGGGACGGGGGGCGATGGCGGTAGCGTGGGCCTCGTTGACCCGGAACCCAAGACGAAAAGCATCCAGTTGGGATGCACGGACAACCTGAGCCCGAGCTTTTCGCGGGTGTTTTGGGAGATCGAGGTGAATCCCGGGCCTATTGTTGCTGGCGAGCCGTTTGGTGTCGACTTCACCGGCCGTGCTGTATTCCACGAGGTCTTCCTGGACAGTGCGCAACTCGGGATACCAGGTGGACACGAGAGATTTGAGTTGATCGAGCTCAAGGCGACCGTGCACGTTCGCCGTGGTGCCACCGATCGAGACGGCGCGCCCGCTCCTGACGTGGTCCTCATGCAGTCGGACACCATTCAGAGGACATGCACGTACGATGACGACGGAAACAAGGGCGTTGGGGCAGGACCGTTTTCAATGTGTTCCGAGGACAACGACAACCCAGATGGCTCGAACGACGAGTGCACCGGTCTGGGGGGAACGCCCTCACCGGACAATCCTTGCTTGGAGTTCGTAGCCCTGCCCACGAGCAACGATTGCGAGCCGGAGGGTGTGTGCGACACCCGTGATGGCGGCTTCGGTATCAAGAACGCGGAGTGCGTGGCCAACGGGTTTTGCGTTACGGCTCCGCTCGAGATTCCGTTGGAGGGGAGCCTCCCGAGCTACCGGGCAGCCGCCTCCGGGAGCGTGTTTTTTGGGTGGGACGATGTGAGCACCGGCGCCACCCTTCAGGAAGGGGGCCGCAACGACGGCTCATGGATTTTACCACCGGCGGTCTTTGAGGTGCCCACTGGACCCAACGGTTTTAGGATCCGTATCGACGATCTTTCGGTCGCCACGGAGTGCACGATGGGCGTCAACAGCAGGGGCACCAACGGCGTCGGCAGCCGCGACTTGGGGTCGAGCCCGACCCCCGACTCAAAGCTCATCTGGTTTCCGATCCAGACGCGGTGAGGTAGAGGCGCCGTTCCTTCAGAACTCCCCGCGTATCCCGACGTACCCGCCAGAGCGGCTCACTTCGACGCTTGGCGTGATGTGCGCGTCGCTGGGCCTGAAGAGGTAGACGAGCGGGATCGTGAGGAGTGGTGCTGCGGTCATGCCGGTGAGGACGGCAACGCTGATTTGCTCGCCTCGCTTCACGCATGTTCGGGCATCCGTCGCATCGTTTACGAGGCTCGTGCACGAGACATTGGGCTTGGCTTCGGCAGTTACGCCGTACGCGACCGAGAACGCCGCAAAACCAACACCAAGTCCGCCAGACAGCCAAGCCCACCAAGGTGTTCTTGCGCGCTTGGGCAGTGCTAACGGCATGGCGGCAACCAACGCTGCGGCCCCAACCGATGAGGTCACGATCATCCCGTTGCCCATGTTGAGCCATTTCTGTTGCAACGAAGCGCTCTCTTGCCCGCCGGCATCGAGCGCGTTTACCCAGTCTTCAGCGGTCCTCGCACGCGGGCCGATCAGCACATAACCGCTCAAAAGGCTTGCCGAGCCGACTCCCAGGAGCGTGAGTCCGGAGATGAACTGGCCGCGCGGTGTGCGAGCGGCAGGCCAGCCGTCTTCTGGACGGGTATTCGCCGAAACTGCGCCTGGCTCATCCCCGCACGGAAGCATGACCGGTGGCAGTGTCGTCAGGTCCATACAATTCCCGTCGATCAGCGTGTGAGCCGCCAATGCAACATGCCCGCGCGTCGGACCGTGAGGGCCACTGCGGATTCGCGCCAACGCTTCTCTCTTCGGGGGGGTGCCGCCTAGGAGCTCGAGCTCGACCACCGTCGGGTCCGGCGCCGACAACAGCATGATGATGTCTGTCGGTACTATCTTCGCGATCTCTACTGCGTCGGCGTTGCGATGCTGCTCCTCTTCGAGCGAGCTGGCATAGTGTAAGAGCAGCACCGGCCGCGTCATGATGGCATCGTCAAAACGCGAATCCACGAACACGTCGGTCGGCGCAGCCTTTACGTCCGCGGAGTGAACGCGACCGCGTCGATCCAGGTCACATTCGACTTGGACTGCGTAGCGGCCTGGAAACAGGTTGCGCACCTCGATGGGCGTTTCACCCAGCATCAAGCCATTGACTCGCACCGCGCAACCGGAGGGCTTGCTCTCGACTCTGAGCGCTCCGGTTTGCCGGGTGCGTGCCGCATCGACCCGATCGAGCATCTCCAATACTTGGGGCGGGTGCATGTGCGCGCTCGGCTCGCCGTGCAGCACGAGCTTGCGGCACTCTCGCGCCTGGGTTTCGGCCGACGACGGGGAGCCCGTTTCCAGCAAGGCGCGAACTCCGTAGAGGCAAGTGTCGAGCACCTTCTGAGACCGTTCGGGTTCCCGATTGAGCTCCTCGATGGTGCTGAGCGAAAGCGCTCCTGCTTCATTCAACTGATCGAGCGCCTTCGCAGGGGCTCCCTGGACCAAGCTCTCTAGAATCGCTTTCGATCGTGCAAACCATTCCCGAATGGCCGCTTCGGTAACCTGAGATGCGGGGGCCGAGCCATTGGCCTCGAACCGCGTTACTGCATTGTCCCGCGACCAGACCCCGACGCCGTGGTCCGTCAGCTCCTCGCGCACGCTCGACTCCGTCGGCTCCAACCAGGAGTCGTCGGAAGTCGTCGTCGCGACGATTAGCCAGTGGTCCCCTGTCTGTGCGGCCGCCTTCGGCACGAACGACGCACTCAGGACGGTGAGCAGTACCCGAAGTCGCATTGCGCCTACTATCTAGGCTGCGAGCACTAGAGGCAACAATCTCTTGTAGTAGGAAAAGCTGCGAACGGGTAGCCTCGTAGGAGCCTGATGTCGACCATAGAGACCGGAGATCCATGGCCGCGGATGCGTGGCGTGGTGACCGCTGTCGTATCCAGCCTTCGCAGCGGAAGCTTCATCGAGGAAGCGCTCGAGTCCCTGTGCGTGCAGCTCGGTGCGAGCTCGGCCTGGAGCACTCTCGAAACGAAGGGGGGTGGCCGGATTCACCGCTCTCGCACCACAAGCCTTGCCGTCGCTCCTGCAGTCCTTGCTGAGCACGTGACCCAGGTCTTGGATCAGGTGCAGACCGAGCATCGAACGGTTGCTGGTTCCGTGCCGTACGCCCCTAAGGGGTCGTTCATTGGGGTTCCGCTTTGGTCGCACCCTACCGGTGACCATCGCAGCCTGATCGGCGTCATGTACCTAGAGTTTCCAAACGACGAAGGAACGCAGGGTCCCGTCCTGGAGTTCGTCGAATGCGTGGGTTCGATGCTCGGTGGGGCGATCGTTCAGCAGTGCTTGATCGAGGCAAAGGAGGAAGCTCTCCTCGTCGAGCGAGCCAAGCATCCGAACGAACGCTACTTCCGGCTCGATGAGCTTCTGGCTTTCGACAGCATGTCCGCGGTTCGTGAGGAGCTGGGTGCTGCAATTGCCGGAAACGCTTCGATCATGCTTCTGGGCGAGTCGGGCACGGGAAAGACGCAAGTTGCCACGGCGTTTGCACGGGCGAGCAACCGGGAGCCCATCGTCCGAGCCACGCTAGGACACTCCGACGATTTGAATACCATCACCTCGGAGATTTTCGGACACGAGCGCGGTGCTTTTTCGGGCGCCGTTGGCAAGAGAAGGGGCTTGGTCGAGTACGCCGATGGCGGAACTCTGATCCTCGATGAGGTACTCGCCTTACCCCCCCACGCTCAGCAAGTGCTCCTCGATTTCACCCAGTTCGGCTCGTATCGGCCGCTCGGTTACGAGGGGGGCGAGCCCAAGCGTGCAGATGTTCGCCTCATCTCTCTCACGAACGGCGACGTGGCGAAGGCCATCGAGGACGAGCGCTTCCGCGAAGATCTCTATTATAGGCTCGCGACCGTGCCCGTCGTGCTGCCGCCGCTCCGGGACAGGCGAGACGACATCCCGACGATCGCGGTCTCCTATCTCAACAGCACCGACGTTCAAGCGAGCTGGGAGCTGGACAGCGAGGTCACGGAGCTGCTCACGTCTCCGCGTCTCGACTGGCCAGGGAACATTCGCGAGCTCGAGGCGGTGATGGAGCGGGCTCGAAACAGAGTGCGAGCCCGGGGTTCGGGAGAGCCGGTGATCGAAGCAGACCACCTCGACGTCAGTCTGGGGTCGGCAAGCCAGGCGCTCACGTCAGCCTCGGCGGGCCAGCCCTTCCCGAACGGGGTCCGCGACAAATGGGAGCAGCTGGCTGGCCAGAAAGCGAAGCTAGAAGCCCTCGAAAAGGAGATCATCGAAGAGGCGCTGGCAGTTTGCGGCGGTGTGGTCTTGAGGACCGCCCGCGAGCTGTCGGTTTCTCGGACGGGGTTGATGAGTCGAATGACAACGCTCGAGATCGACCCGGAGAAGTTCAAGGCCAAGCGCGGGTGACCTGGTCATGGTGAAGGTCGGGTCTGAAACATCGTTCGGTGACCTCGTCGGGGAAGACTTCGGCCCGTACAAGGTCGTACGACGCTTGGGCGTTGGTGGAATGGCCGAAACGTTCGAGGCGATTCGCCATGGTCGGAGTGGCTTCGCGCAGCGCGTCTGCCTCAAGCTCGTGCGGCCGGCCTTTCGCGACGATGTTGATTCCATCCAACTGTTCGAACGGGAAGCGAGGCTGGCGGCCAAACTGCACCACAGCAACATCGTGGGTGTGATTGATTTCGGGGACATCGACGGGACGCTGTACATGGCGCTCGAGCTCGTGGAAGGAGTGGACCTGCAGCGGTTGCTGGGTTCGCGCAATCGTCTGTCTCCGGAGCAGGTGGCGTTGCTTGGGCACGATCTGGCCGCGGCCTTGGAGCATGCGCACAACCCTGCCGCGGAAAAAGGCATTGAAGGGTTGGGGGCAGGCGGGATCCTGCATCGCGACATCTCCCCTTCCAACGTTCTCATCAGTCAGTATGGGGAGATCAAGCTCACCGACTTCGGGTTGGCCAACGTTGCAGCCGAGGGCTCGCGTCAAAGCGCCGTAAAAGGGAAGTTCCCCTACATGGCGCCTGAACGCCTCCGCGACGAGTCGCTCGACGGACGCTCCGATTTGTTTTCGCTAGGTGTGGTGTTGTTCGAAGCGCTAGCCGGGCGGCGCCCCTATGAAGGCGGGCACGATCCCGCAACGATCATGCTGATCATCGAAGGCGAGCATTCGTCGCTTTGTGACTTAGCTCCAGGGACCCCCCAAGGTCTATGTGAGGTCGTCGAAAGCCTGATCGAGCCCGACCGCGAGCGGCGGCCACGTAGCGCGGCAGCGCTGGTCGAACGACTGGACGAGTTCGTTCCGCCGCCCGCGGTGCGAAGAAAGCTTGGCAGGATGGTGACTGCCACGCGCGGGCCGAGCTCAGCACCGGTCGCCGGGGAGCCGCTTGCCGGAAGCGAAACTCCAAGGACTAGCGATGTACCGCCGCCACCGGTTGGAGGAACAACCGAACCCGGCGGTCGGACGGGGCGCAATCTCGGCAAGATTGCCGCCTTGGCAGCGCTGTTGCTGGGCGGGGCCGGTTTGGCCGTCGGACTTTGGCCCAGCACCGACACTCCTCACGAAACCGAGCAACGGCGCGTAGAGGGAGCCGTTATCGCGCCCGATGCCGAGAACCCAGCCGAAGCGATCGCAACCACGCATGACGCAGGTGTCGAAGACCTGAACGACGTGGCCGTGCCACCTACCATCGCGCCACCCTCCCCAGCGCGGATCACCGTCCTCATCTCGCCCTGGGGCAACATATGGATCAACGGCAAGCCGCGCGGGGCCGCACCCCTGAAGAACGCATCGCTCAAGCCGGGCCGCTACAAAGTCAGCGCAGGGCAGGGCAGCCCATCAGAGACACGAACCGTCCGCATGCGGGCCGGCCAGCGCAAAACCATCCGCTTCGACCTCACCCACTGAATGACGAAAAAGGGGACAGTCCCCTTCTTCTATGTGTCCACCGCCAAGTAGATCACGTCGTCTCCGACTTCGACACCTTCGTTTGGTAGCACTGCATAGCAAGGGCGGCTCACGCGAATCTCGGTGACGCGGTCGCGCCCGACGAGGGTGCCGGGCTCGAGTTGTTGGAAGCCGGTCCACGGGGAACCGAAGCCGAACTCTTCGCTTGGCTTGGTGATGGTTTCGATGACGTGGACCGTGCGCACTTCGGTGCCGTTGGCTTCGGTGCCGTCATCGATGGCGCCCGTCACTCGCAGGAAGTTCATCGCGATGCGGTGCGCAGCGTCGGAGATCCCCGGGTCGCCGTGCGCGCCGCACTCGACCGACAAAGCAGGCACTCCGGCGAGCTTTAGGAAACCGATGATGACCTTGTCGGCGAGGCCGTACCAGGACTGCACGAGGAACGAGATGTTGACCCGTTTGGCGATGTCGTCGATCGGCGCTTCACCGTTGCTGATGCCGAATGGCGGGGTTGCGGTCCCCGCCGAGTGGAGGTCCAAGAACACATCCAGCTCTCCGAGAACTTCCTTGAGCTCGAGAGCACGATGGTGCTCATATCCCCAGACCTCCTGGCGGAGCGTCTCGGTGAACTCGAAATCCCAGAGGCGGTTGAGGTCATCGCCCTCTGCCGTGTTGCGCCGCCCCTGCGAGGTTGCCTCGGGGTTCGCGTGGATCAAGACTATCGTGCCTTTTGCGGGCTGGAGCTCTCCGTTCTCGAAAGCGTCAGCGATCCGTCGAATCGCGTCCGCACCGCAAGGCTCATCGCCGTGGATTGAACCGCACACGCCGACATAGGGTTTCGGCCAATCCGCCGAGGCCGACACTCGCAACACCCCTGGCTTTAGCTCTTCGATGTACAACGCTGACCCTTTGTTTCGCGGTCCAACACCTGCCTGGTCTTCTCAAACCAATGATCCGCCTCGGCGGGGCTTTTGCCCACGGCAGTGATGCCGAGCTTTCCGAACTCGCTGAGCGCGCCCGTAAAGTGGAAGAGCACTCCCGATTCGGACCAGGCTTGATAGTGCAAACCATCGACCGCGGCAATGTCCAGCAGGTCTTCGACGAGCAGTCCACGGTAACTGTCGGCGCGCATCGTGTCGGTGGCGATGTAGAACTGCGGCTCGCTCCGTGGCGTGAGGTAGAGGCCTGTGTCCGGATCGTATCGGCCGTCGGTCATCATGCGCAGCAGCATCATCGGATGGGTCGTCCCGCCCAACCGTAAGTTGGTTTCGATCGCGTAACGCTCCCACGAGCCATCATTGGCTTGAACGCAGATGAAATCGACCGCGAGCCTGCCCACTGCGCCTTTCTCCTGAAGGACTTCACCTACGCGAAGCGCGTCCCGCTGGATGTCCAGGCGATAAGCGGCATCGGATGGGAATCTGCCGCCGGCGTAGATCTGTCCGTCGACGCCTTCGACGAGTTGGTCGTGCGTCGAAATGGCATCTAGGCTTCCTTCGGGGGAGATGCGGAGCTGACAGCTCGGGGCTCGCTTGTCTTTGTTATCGACGAAGGCTTCGACGACGCCGCCCTCCCGCTCGAACTTGTCCATGAAAGTTTCCCAAGTCAGTCGAGGGTCGACAAACCGCATCGTCGGAAGCGCGTTGGCCAGCGCCTGCTCTCGTACCGCGCGGCCAGCACCGCTCTTCGGCGAGACCGCCCTCAACGCGCTCAAGTCCAGTATTGCGTTGCCCTGGCCGCTGAATCCGCTGTTCTGTTTGACGACCATCCGCTCGATGCCGTCGTGCTCTTCCCACAAACCGTCGATCGCTTCGACGAGGTCCGCTTCGCTTTTCAGGTCCTCGGCGCCGGGCAGCAGCGAGACGCCCGCCTGTCGAAAGGCCCAGCGCGAGCCGCTCTTGGTCCCAAGCCAAGACAAGTCCGGATCTGAACCGTAGAGCGGAACGCCGAGCGCGACCGCGAGGCTCCGCTCCGCTTCGGTCACCGTGAAGCAAGTCATCATGCCGCACTCCGGCCGGATCAAATGACGGATGCGTTCGATGACCCTAGGCCGTTGCAGAA
>JAFDFW010000860.1 GCA_019309605.1 Deltaproteobacteria bacterium
TTCTCAGAACAGGGTGTAGATGAACGGTGCTGCAGCCGTTCCGCCCAAGACTACCAATAAGCCGAGCAAGAGAATCGAGACGATGATCGGAGCCAACCACCACTTCTTGTTGGCCTTCAGGAAACCGATGAACTCCGAAACGAGCCCGGTCTGCTTGCCGGAGGCTTGCTTCAGGAACTCGTCGTCTTTTTTGGGTTTGTCACTGTCTGACATGGCTGTCTCTCAATACTGATGGAAGTAGCTCTCTTTGTCCCGCGCGGGGCGCGCCGCCGACCAGTAGGTAGGCGCGCTCGGGTCGTAGCCTCGATGCATCGCGTCCCACCCGGAGAGTCGCATCACGACCGCAATAGGCCCGATAATCAGGAAGAAGAGCGTCCCCATGATCACATAGGAAAGCACGAAGCCGATGGGGAACGCCAAAACGGTCAGTCCCACGTAGAGGATGCGGTTCGCCCTCGGAGCAACGAGCGAGAACAGCAGAGCGATGGACCCGAGCGCCACAAAGGTCGACACGACCGGCATTCGCGCCTCTCCCAAACCAAAAGAGAATACGAACTTCTCGTAGTAGGCAAGAGCGGCCAGGATGCCAAAGCCAACGAATGCGATCATGCCAAACTGGCGCAGCGTTTTGGTGTCGGGATTGAAGTTGATTTCGACGAGCTTGCTCATGACTAGTCCAATGCAAACTGCTTCAGATAGGCATCGCGGTCGATGGTCTGAGCGTTGGGTTGCTTAACTTTTTCGATCACGAAATTGTCGATCACGAGCACGTCCATATTGGTGCCCAGGAAGCACCGGTAGGCGTCCTCCGGGGTGTTGACAATCGGTTCTCCGCGCACGTTGAAGCTGGTGTTGATGAGCATCGGGCAGCCTGTCTTTGCTTTGAACGCTTCCAGAATACCTGCGAAGCGGGGATGCCGATCGCGGTCGACGGTTTGGACGCGTGCCGAATGGTCCACGTGGGTGATCGCCGGAACCACCGAGCGCCGCTGATGCAGTTTGTCCAATCCGGTGGCGTTTGACCGGCGCTACGAGGAGCATATACGGACTGTCCTCGTTTGGCCGCATCTCGAAGAACTCGTCGACGTCCTCACGAAGGATCGCCGGTGCGAACGGGCGGAACGACTCGCGGAACTTGATCTTGAGGTTCATCGTCGTCTGCATCTCCGGCGACCGCGCATCACCGAGAATCGAGCGGCTGCCGAGCGCACGCGGCCCGAACTCCATGCGCCCCCCCATGTGCCCGACGACATTTTGCTCAGCGAGCAAACCTGCGACGGCGTCGCAGAGTCCTTTTTCGGACTCGTAGTGCTGGTAAACGGCGCCCTGGGAGTCGAGATAGGCGCGCGTCTCGTCGTCGGAGTAGTGCGGCCCCAAGAGCGAGCCGTTCTGCACGTCGTTGCCTTGGTTGTCGCGGGGCTTGTCGAGCAGCTGGTACCAGGCGAAGAGCGCCGCCCCGAGGGCGCCACCCGCATCTCCGGCAGCAGGCTGGATCCAAACTTCGTCGAACGGCCCTTCACGCAGCACCCGGCCGTTGGCCACACAGTTCAGAGCAACGCCGCCCGCCATGGTCAGCTTGGACATGCCGGTGATTTCGTGGGCGTGACGCGCCATCCGCAGGACGATCTCCTCGGTCACCGCTTGAATCGAGGCTGCGATGTCCATCTCTCGCTGCGTGATGTCCGTTTCGGACGTGCGCGGCGGGCCATCGAAGAGCTCGTTCATCTTGGAGGACGTCATCCGGTCGTTATATCCGAACGCGAAGTAGTCCATGTTCATGCGGAACGATCCATCGTCCTTGAGGTCCAACAGCTCGTCCATCATGCGATCCCGATAGACCGGTTTGCCGTATGGCGCGAGGCCCATGAGCTTGTATTCACCACTGTTCACCCTGAACCCGGTGAAATAGGTGAATGCGGAATAGAGCAGCCCCAGTGAGTGCGGAAACCGGAGCTCCTTCAGCAGCTCGATCTGGTTGCCGCGCCCGACCGCGATGCTTCCAGTCGCCCATTCACCAACGCCATCCATGGTGAGGATGGCTGCCTCGTCGAAAGGTGAAGGGAAGAACGCGCTCGCCGCATGCGACTCGTGGTGCTCCAAGAACACGAAGCGGCCCTCGTACTCGCCGCCCAATCCGCTTCGCAGCTCGCGCGGCGTGTAGAGCTTTTGCTTCAACCAAAGCGGGAGCCCCATCAGGAAGAGCTTGAAACCAGCGGGAGAGTACGAAACGTAGGTCTCGAGGATACGCTCGAACTTCAGCAGCGGCTTGTCGTAGAAAACGACCAAATCGAGCTCGTCGCGCCCGATTTCCGCCTCCCGAAGGCAGTAGTCGATGGCGTTTTGCGGAAACGAATAGTCGTGCTTCTTGCGCGTGAAGCGCTCTTCCTGCGCTGCGGCGACGATGTCGCCATCGCGGACCAGGGCCGCAGCACTGTCATGATAAAACGCTGATATTCCAAGGATGTTCATGCGCTGTTTGCCGCCCAGCAGGCTAGCGGATCTGGCGACGCGGCGCCAGCTAAGTGCGGCGGCAAACGTGGACGAAGGTGCCTGGATCTGAGTTCACCTAGTGCAGTAACGGCGCCGCGCTAGCGTGGCAAAGCCTCCATG
>JAFDFW010000175.1 GCA_019309605.1 Deltaproteobacteria bacterium
CCGACGCATACCTTGCGCCGGATACCTGCGCGGGCGCTGGTCTTGCGTGAGCTTCAGCTGTGTTAGAAACGCAGGCCCCAACCATGTTGTCACCGATGACTACGTCGCAGGCCACCGCAACACGCCGTCATGCTTGGCGCTGGGTCCTCCTCGCCGTAGTCGGGCTGGTGTACTGCACGATCGGCGTTCGCGGCCTCACAGGCCCGTGGCACTGGGGCCACAACGGCTACAATGGCGCGGCGTTTAGTCAGGCAGCGAAGAACTCCGCACGCTTCGGAATCGTCGGACAAGCGCCGTACCACTACGATCGGGAGCCTCCACAGGCCAGCGAGATCTATACGCACCATCCAATGGCGCTCCACGCACATTTGGTCGCGAGCTTCGCTCTCTTTGGAACCCACGAATGGGCCGCGCGACTGGTTCCTTTCTTGTACAGCCTTGCGACCTGGCTCCTCTTGATGTTTGCCGTGCGGCGCTATTGGGGCGACCGGACGGCGCTTCTCGCCGGCCTGATCTACGCACTAACCCCGCTGAATTTGATCTTCGCGAACATGGTCAATCACGAGCAGGGAGGGATCTTTGCGTGCCTCCTGCTGCTCTACGCCTATCTACGCTGGTTTGAGACGGGCGGACGTCTGCACGCTGTACTGTGCGCGGTGGCAGTGACCCTCGCCGTTCAGTTCGACTGGCCGGGGTACTACGTCGCGTTCGCAATCGCTACGCACTGCCTGCTCGCCGGCGTTCGCGGCACAGCGCCTCCCGGCTGGCGCTCGTTCATCGGCGGGTTCAGTGCGGTCACGTTGGCCAACATGCTCGCCTTCGTCGGCTGGATCTACGTCACCCGAAGCGGCCTCGACGAAATGGCCGAAGCGTTTCAGTTTCGCAGTCAAACGCCGTCGGCCGGAGGTTATGTGATGCTCCTCGTGCGGAGACTGCTGCTCTTGCACGGGCCTATCCTGTTAGGTGCAGCCGGGATCGGGACAGTGGGTAGCTTTCTCACCCACAAGGGGCGCCCCCTACCGCAACGTGCCCTTCTGCCACTCGCCTTTCTCTTCGCGGGCTCGATACAGGTGCTCGTTTTTCCCCAGGCGGCGCAGCTGCACTCTTATTGGATCTACTACTGGAGCCCGGCTCTAGCAATCGCTGCTGCGCTCGGCCTAGGACTTGTGATTGACCGGACCGAGATGCTCCAAGACAGATCGCGATACGTCGCCGTTCCTAAGCGCTGGATCGAGCCCCTGGTGGTGCTTCTATTCGTCGCGACGCAGGGCAGCCTTGCGTTGAGCACCTGGCACGAGCAACTCGATCACGGGCACGCTGCGGACTGCGACGACTGCTACTTCCAAAGTTTGGAGCGACTTTGGTTCACCGCGCTCGACGAGCACTATGATTCCACGACTGTTCGATACGCGATCCACCGATCGGTTCAGGAGCCACGAACCGAGCTTCGCTACTACCTCGACGCCCCGCACCGCACCGTCGAACGAGTGTATCCCGTAGCCGCAGACGAGGTCCTTCTACTGGATCTCAATAACCTCGGGAGGGGAGAACGGAACATATTGCCGTATCTCAGTCGCACCTACCCGACAGTCGTCTGGATGAATCGGTTCTACGCAATCGATTTGAGGAGCTCGGAGACCAAGATGACGAGATTCGACGTCGTCGAAGATGACCCGAGCTTTCTGAGATGGTGGCTCACGACGCAAACCAGTGGCCCTCCGCTCCGCTGGGAAAGGGTGCCCTGAGCTGCGGTGTCGGCTAGTCTTCGAGCGATGAGTCGACCCGTCCTATCGGTTGTGATTCCGGCCTTCAATGCCGCTGGGCACATCGAAGAGAGACTGGGGTTCCTGAGTTCCGCTCTGGATCAGTTGGGCCTGAAATCGGAAATCATCGTCGTCGACGACGGCAGTGCTGATGACAGCTGGCGCGTGGTGGAGCGACTGGGCTTTCGGAGCGTTCGTCTCGGAACGAACGCGGGCAAGTTCGCTGCGATCAAGGCTGGGGTTCGAGAAATGCGCGGCGAGTGCTGCATCTTCACCGATTCAGACATTCCATACGATCCGTCCGTGATGGAAGCGATGGTCGAGCTGACGCTGCGACAAGGCTTTCACCTGGTCGTGGGCGACCGAACCCTGCCCGCAAGCGAGAACTGTGGAGAAGCGAGCCTTGGGCGCCGCATCGCCACCCGGGGTTTTCGACACGCCGTTCGGCTATTGGTGACCGGCGAGCTTCCTGATACGCAGTGCGGAATCAAAGGGTTTCGAGGCGATGTTGCACGCTTGCTCTTCCCCCTCTTGCAAGAAGATCGATTTGCCGGCGACGTCGAGCTTCTCTACGTCGCCCTGAAGTACAACCTGGCGATTCGAAGGGTTCCGGTTCGACTGATCCACAGCGCTTCGACTACGGTCAGACCCTTCCGCGATGGACTGGAAATGGCCGCGCACATCGCTCGCCTTCGAGGACAATACCAACGGGGAGCATATGAATCGCTGCAACTTCGGCAGATGGTGGCGGACTCCTTCTCGCCGCCGGCCGAACCACGGCCAGCGCGCATACGCTAACCAATCCAAATACGTAACGCATAGAGCAAGACAAAGATCCCACCGACGTCGAGGAAACGCGCCGCGGGGCTCCCTCGCAAGGCCAATGATCTCGCGCGTTGGCGCCCGTCGGCATCGTTTTCGCTTTGGTACAGACGGCATGACTCGACCGCGCATCGTAGATCCTGGCGCCACCCTTCGCGCCTGTATCGCGCCCCCGTCTCGCTTCGAAAGGCGCCGACCTCGGTCGGATCTCTGCCGAAACCAGAAGGCGTTCAGGTGCGCATCGGGTGCGGCGGGGGAACCTCACTTGACATCGTGAGTCGTTCGGAAGACAGAAAGCGGATGCGCGAGTCCACATGGGTGCGATGAGTCTCGCCAAGCTGGCTGCTCTTGCGTACGGAACGGTCTTGACCATGGGCTTGATGGTCGTTCTGGTCCGGTCACCGCATCCGATCACGCCGGGCTATGAAGCGACCGAGGGGTGCTCGCCGGACGATCTTGCGCACTACTGCCGCGGCGTGCGGGCGCGGGTGTCGAGCTACAACGTGTTTGCGAATCATCATCCGGTCTTCGCAATCGATGGACGGGGTTCTCACGAGCCGCTCGAGAAGTGGGCTTCGTCCGCGGGAGATGCAGAGCCATGGATCGAGCTTCTGTTTCCGGGGCCAGTCGATTTCTCGGCTGTTCGACTGCTTCACGCAGGCCGCTTCGAGTCGGCGGAGTACAGCATGCGTTCGTACCGTTTGACTTGTAGCGCCGGCGAAGAGCTCGTTGGAGAGCTCGCAGTGGAAGGCAACGAGGCATCCGCCCCGCTGCATGTGCTGAGCTGCCGTGCGGTGGATCGTGTCCGTATCCAGTACGACACCGAACCTGGGACCAGTCGCGATGTCGCTCGGCTCTATGAAATCGAGGTCGTACCGTGAGTCCCCGCACTAGGCGCACGCTCTGGCTGATCATGGCCGCCGGAATCATCGCACGCGTGACCACCTGGTGGTTCAAGGGAGGCTTTCACTATCCCGACGAGATTTTTCAACAGGTGGAGCCGGCCCAGTACCTACGAACCGGCGTTGCCACGCTGCCCTGGGAGTTCGTTCGGGGTGTTCGATCTTGGGTGCTCCCGGGCGTTTATGCGGCGCTCTTCGAGGTGCTCAGCTGGATGGGCGTGACGGGCCTGGCGGCGTTTCGGGTCGTCACTCTACAGAACGCAGTCCTCAGCATCATCATGGTCCCTGCGGGCTACAGGATGGGCGCAGCGCTCTGGGGGCGGGATGACCCGGATGCCGAGCGGGCGGGTTTGTCCGTGGCGTTCTTCACGGCGTTCTTGCCAGCATTGGTGTACTACACGCCGCACACGCTGAACGGAACGCCTTGTATGGTTGCGTTGGCCTGGGGCTACGCCCACTGGCTCGAAGCACGTCGATCCAAGATCGCCAGCTCGCGGTCTCTCTTACTCTCGGGACTGTTCTTTGGGATCGCGGGTGCGTTGCGTTTCACGTGTGGTTTGCACATGCTGGTGCCGATCATTGATTTGCTGCTGCGGTACCGGTCTCAGGCGCTCAGAGCGCTGGTGGCCGGCGCCGCGTTGCCGGTCCTCATCGTCGGGGGCGTGGACATGCTCACCTGGGGCTGGCCCTTTCACTCCACGGTTGAGCACCTCCGCTACAATTTCTTCGAAGGCGGCGCGAGCGACCATGGGACGAGTCCTTGGTTCTACTACCTCGCAGAAAGCCTCTGGGCGCGCTTAGGACCGCTTGCCCCGCTCACGCTGTGGGTTCTGCTGGGTGGATTGCGGCGTACATGGCTCGTGGCGCTTGCGGTTCTCGTGCCGACGCTGGCGCTGTCCGCGTTGCCCCACAAGGAAGACCGATTCCTGATGTACAACTGGCCGCTCCTCGCGGCGGCTGCGGGAATAGGCTGGCTGCTAATCGCGCGTTGGCTGAGGGCGCGCCTGCCTTCGTTTGGATCGGTGACTGCGGCCGCACTCGCTGCGGCGGTCTTGGCGTCGAATCTACAGGGAACCCTGGAGCTGCCGTGGACGATGCGTCGCGGGATGTTCCAGGCTCAGGCCTTCGTGGGCGAGCAGGACGACGCGACGGGGCTTCTGTTCCACGATCGAGCACACATGAACGGCGGCTATTTGGTCTTCGACCGGACGATACCCCAGGCGTCGTTCAACCCTCGGCTCGTGGCCAATCCCCTGTTCAACTATGCCGCGCTGCAAGCCAAGGGAAACGATGCGCAGCGCTTGTTGCGCACGGGCTGGGTCGAGGTGTCGATTCTCGATGAGATCGCGGTCTTGAAGCGCCCCCCGTGGCGGCCCAGGAGCAGCGCGGCGATGTCCCGCACGCAGCGCTGACTGCAGCGCAAAAAATGCGCCTTTGCGTGGCACACGACTCGCGCTACTCTGGGGCGTGCAAATCTTCCGGATCTTCATCCTGTCGGTGTTGGTGTCTGCATCCATTGCGGGTTGCGAAACCGACGTGGCCGAGCCCGACGGTGGCACCGATGCTGGCACCGATGCTGGTACCGATGCTGGCACCGACGCTGGCACTGACGCTGGCACTGACGCTGGCACTGACGCTGGCACTGACGCTGGCACCGACGCTGGCACAGGTGGTACCAGCGGCACAGGCGGCACAGGTGGTACCAGCGGCACAGGCGGCACAGGTGGTACCAGCGGCACAGGCGGCACAGGTGGTACCAGCGGCACAGGCGGCACAGGTGGTACTTCAGGCCCACGACTCCGGTCTCACGCTCACGGTCGAAGCCACCGACCCGGACGGCGATGATTCGCTGCTCGTCTACTCTGGTGACCTGTTGTACTGCAGTCCGAGCATTGGGCCGGGTGAGGTATCTAGCCTGACGTGCAATTCGACCAGCATCATAGATGGCACCGTCTTCGTCACAGACGCACAAGAGAACACCGCGTCGCTCCCTGTCTTCTTCGTGATGTGTGAGGATAGCGAGATTTGACGACCATCGCTGTCGTGAAGAAGCCCCACGGCAAGCCCAACGTCATTCTGCTCAGCATCCATACCCTGCGCGCTCTCTTAGCCCGTCGGGTTCAGGCTGAGAGCCGAATTGCGCGGTACTAGCCGTTTATGTCGACTTCTTCGGAGACCAAAGAGGGCTCGTAAGCTAGCCGTCCCGACGTAGTGCCTCGTCGCCTCACGAGCCCCTCTCTAGATCCCATGGACTTCGTTCTCGCTCCTGTCGCCGCAGAAGTCGAATCGCACGAGCGTCGCGGTGTGCGGCGCGACTGGCGACAAAATGACGCCATGTGCCGGGGTGCGGAGTCTTCTGAATCGCCCTCCGTTGGACTTGGAGCGTCCGCTTGAGACCCCGGGATTCGATGGCCTGGCGGAGCGCCAGTTGTTGTGAAAGACGTTTTCGGTCGCGGGCCGGCACGGGTAGGGCGGCGAGGAGACCTCGCTGGTTTCGATAGTTCTCTTTGAGCCGCCGACGCTCGCGAGAGGCGGTGTCTCGGTAGCTGCTCCACGCGTGCTGGCGCTGTAGACGGGCCTGGTCGAGACACTGCTCGTACTCCTTCCACAAGCCCTGCGGTGCGATGGCCGGGGTGGGGGAGTACCGCCGGGTCGCGGTTCTTGCAGCTTCCAGCTGATGCGTGGACGCTGACGGGAAGGCTCCGAACCGTTGGCACAGGCGCGGCTTGCTGAGCTCACGGTCCACGAATGACGCCTTTACGCGCACGCCCTGCTCGACATCCTCGAAGACGAGGCCGTTGCCATGCGGCCGAAGCACCACTCCAAGACTGGCGCACACGTCGTGCACATCGTCCCAGCTCCACAGCTGCCCGGCTCGAAGTGCGGGACCTAGCTGCTTTCTGGCCCAGCGAGCAAAGCTGTCGATCCCGTGGTGAGCTTCGTGGTCCGCTGCTCTCTGCGGGACTTTCTCACGATCGCGCACTCTGGACTGAAGCGGCGTGAGTCCGAGCTCTAGTTCGAGCGCGCGGCCCGCGGTGAAGAGCTTCTGGTGATCCCACGCCGGCGAGTGAATCCGAAAGGTCTCCGGATGGATCTTGTTGAT
>JAFDFW010000176.1 GCA_019309605.1 Deltaproteobacteria bacterium
TACTCGCGGCATTTGTTGTTGCCCGAGGTCGGTGAGCAAGGCCAAGCGAAGCTGCTGCAGGGCCGCGTGCTGTTGCTTGGCGCCGGCGGCCTCGGATCACCGGCAGCGCTCTACCTCGCAGCCGCAGGCGTCGGCACGATCGGCATCATCGATGGCGACACGGTCGACGAATCGAACCTGCAGCGTCAGATCTTGCATGGTCTTGATCGCATCGGCGAGTCGAAGGTCGAAAGTGGCAAGCGCACGATCGAAAACCTCAACCCCGACGTGAACGTGATCGCCTTCAACGAGCGCCTCACGCGACAAAACGTCGACCGTATCTTCGATCAAGACTGGGACGTCATCGTCGACGGCCTCGACAACTTCGCCACTCGCTACCTCGTCAACGACGCCAGTGTGTGGAAGGACATCCCCGTCGTCCACGGTTCGATCTTCCGCTTCGATGGCCAAGTGACGACGTTCTGGCCGCGCCACGGTCCATGCTATCGCTGCTTGTACCCGGAGCCGCCTCCGCCGCATCTCGCGCCGTCGTGCGCAGAGGCTGGGGTTCTCGGCGTCCTTCCCGGCGCGATTGGCACCCTGCAGGCCACCGAGGCGGTGAAGATCGTCCTCGAACGCGGCGACCCCTTGGTCGGCCGGCTTCTGCAGTACGACTCGCTGCAGATGGAGTTCCGGACCTTCAAGCTGCGACGGAACAAGGACTGCCCGGTCTGCGGGGATCACCCGACGATTACGGACTACATCGACTACGAGCATTTTTGCTCCGGCGGGTGAGCTGAGCGATCCGTCACCCAGGTTTGGGCGTGTCCGTGCTCGGGACCGGCTGGTCTCGTTGCAATTCGGGCAGTGCCTCGCCTCTTCTAGACGCGATCCCTGTGAGGGTGAAGCATACGAGGTCGTCAAAGACGGAATCAACCAACTGGAACACGGGCCCTTCGAGAATCGTGCGAAGATGAGAGACCTCGCCCGGTGTACTTCGAAGGGCCTCCGCAAGCATTCGAGTCGCCGATTCAGGTTCGAATCGCGCGACTGCGCTGGAAATCCCGGTACCTACGGTGAGGGATATCAAGGCGTAGTAAGTGTAAAAGGCGGTGCCTATATCGAGCCCGAGGTCGACAAAGCGAGCGATGACCTGTTCGACATGGATCATCTGTCCCCCGGCCTGGGGCCGCAAACCGTGTAGGAGCACAGGGTACTCGTCGAACTTGTTACGGAGCTCCCATGCGTATTGGCGGGCCCACACCGCCCAATGCACGCCGGGGGCGGCCTCGGAGAGCTCCCACGTTTCGAGAACCGTGTCGCAAGCCAGCTCCCGAAGCGCTTCCTGCCCACGAACGTGAGTGTAGAGCGTTGCCCTACTGACCCCCAGTCGTTCGGCAAGATCGTCCATGGTCGGCTCGCGCCCGCGTATCGCGAGAATGGCCTCCCGCAGTTGCTCAACGGTGACCAGCGGTGGTCGTCCTCGTTCTCTGGTACGCACGGGGCCCGATTGCGCCATGTTCTTAGTCTAGCACATTCGGTTCGGCGCTTGAGATTCGGGACAGTCGCTTCACGCTAACCTCATTCCGCGGCATCGGCATTCCACGATCGCTCCTCGTCGAGGAAGCCAAGTGGATCGACCTCCGGCTTCACCTTTTCGTAAATCGTCGGGAAGGCTCCTTCGCCCGCGTATTTGGTCCGCATCTCTTGCCACAGGTTGTGGTCGAACATCTCGTGAAACTCGTCTTCGGTACCGAACAGATCACAATAGGTGTGGACAAACCCACCCAACGATCGAACCTCACGCTCGAGCTTGCGAACCCGGGTGACGGTGTCGAATCGCTCGTCGCCGTCCTTGATGCGCTGCGGAATGCCGTAGATGCCAATATCGAGGTAGGCCCCCATTTCCGGTCGCCCGCTGTATGACTTGCCGCGATTCCGAGGCAGCCGGACGAGCCCGCCATGGTCGATGACTTTGCAGGGGTAGGCCAAGAGCGGATAGATCTCGAAGTCGTCGTGCACGCGCGCGACCATGTCCGCGAAGTGTTCCGCCGGGAACGCGTACTCCTGCCATACCTGCTTGCGGATGGTATTCTCGCGCTCTTCTTGCGGACGCGTGCCCTTGAGAAAGGACGCGTTGGGCGGGAGCATCCACCCCATCGTGTAGCGGAACCACGCCTCGTTCGCGGTCGGTAGAATCTGCGCGAGGCACATGCACATGCTCCGGTCGTGGCGCATGAGGTAGTCGTACATCGGGATGAGCTCCTCGTGACGCTCATCCTCGCCGAGCTCGAGCATGCTTTCCACGTGCTTGTAGAAGAGGGGCCTGATGTGATGATCCACGGGGTTGATCGGGAGTCGGCCGGCGCCGACTTCCGCTTCAGTCGCGAGGTAACCCTCCATCAATACGGCGCGATCCTTTCCGAAAATCAGAGTCTCGAGAAAGTGCGGAGGGTTGTCGTCCTTCACCAAGCGCGCGTATTCCTCGGCGTAGGCCTCGAGCGAGTAGAACGGACGATAGACCAGCCGGACGTGCGAGGACGCCGGGATCACCCGCATCTCGAGTGCGACGAGCAGCCCAAGCGTTCCGTGGCTCCAGGGGAGAGCACGGAAGAGGTCTGCATGTTCGTTATCGGCCGTCGCTCGCACGAGCTCACCATTCGCAGTGACGATCTCGTACGCCGTGACCGTGTCGTGAACCAGCCCGCTTACATGCGAATGCGTCGTCATTCCCACCGCCATCACCAAGCCGCCCATCGTCGCGTCCTTCATCTCGATCGTGGCCTCCAGCTGAAGGCCTCGGCCGTCGAGATAACGCGCAACCTCGCCCACGGTGACGAACGGTTCGAGCCGGACGACACCGCGCGCCTCATCGACCTCGAGGATGGCGGTCAAGTCGCTCATGCCAACGGTCTGCGACCCGGACTTGTCGGACATGCGCGTATTCATCGACGCGGCACCCTTGCGATCAGTGCGGAGCGGCTGCTGGGCCCACGCGGCACCCTCCGCTCGTGCATTGCCATATCGCTTGACCTCGGCCTGGACACGGGAGACGCGCGCATCGTGGTCCTGTGGCGCTGGGCCTTTTCGGAACCACGACTTCCCTCGTTCCCACGCGGACGCCATCGTGCCCAACGGGAGGGCGACTCCGATGATGGTCCACTCCCGGTGCTCTTCCGCCCACTTCTTCGCCACTTCAACAATCTTGGTCATACTTTGCTTCCTCGTTCTTCCGATGCGCCTCCTGGCGCTTCTTCGCGACAGCGCCAGGAGGTGCTTGCAGTCGCCTACCTGACGAGGCAGACCCCAGCCCTTCGGTCTGCTTCACAGTCGCCGGCGTAGAGGGGTTCGTCGTTCTGGAAGTCTGCGTTGTCGCAGTTCTTCCATCCTTGACCGGACACATCGATGTTTGCGCAGAAGGCTTCTTGATCGCAACCATCGCCGTCGACCTCGGCTCCGTTCGGGGTGTCCGGACAGAAGTCGGTCGAGTTGTGTTCACCGTCGCCGTCCGAGTCCTTGAACGACGCGAAACCGGCCGGGTTGTGTCGCCTGTTGACCGCACGGTTGCGGGCCTCGAGCTCCGCGTTGCGCTCCTCCGGCGTGACCATGGGGTGATCAGCCGGCAGGTAGTCCCACACGTCTTCCAGCGGGACGACGATGTGGCTCGGCGCGACCAGAGCATCGGGATCTGCGGGTACGTTCCAACGCATGAAGACCGCCCCTTGTTCGTGGTCGCGAGTATCGAGCCAGTTGGGGACGCCGGGATCTTCGTGCGCGATCACGTACCGGAACACGCCGTCCGAGTCCTGATGAGACCGGAACAGGTTGTGCGAGACCAGGCGCGAGCTGTAGTCGAGGGACTCCAGCCAACGGTTGCCAAGCTGGATGTTCCCAGCCCGAACGTCGGATTCCTCTCGCTCGATGATGATCGCCATGTCGGGCGGGAGGTCGTACTTGGCGTTCGTGGTCAGGTTGTTCGCCTGGCCCTGCCCGGCCCCAGGAATGAGGTCCGCGCCTGGAGGGGGAAAGCTGCCACCGGCGGTCAGGTCCGCCATGAAGAAGTTGTAGGGGAGCGTCGAGAGGGTGTCGAGAATGCCCCGTTGCCCAGGGGGAAGTGGAATGGGAAAGCCGGGGAAAGGCCCAACAATGGTCAACCCCGCCGTGAGGGTGTCTCCAAAGAACTTGCCTGGCGTGAGCGTTGGCACAGGGGTCAGGCCAGTGTCTTCACCGACGACCTCCACCTGAACCGAGGGCTCGATCTCCGTCTCCCAGTCCGCGAAAATGACGCGAGCGATCAGCTGGCCGCCATCTGGGATCCCCAGGAAGTTGGGTGCTCCCGTCGTGTTGGACGCGGCCAGAAAGATCTCGTAGCTGCCGTCCTCTCCGACGACCATTTCGTCGCTCGTGATGAGCTCGGATCCCACGAAGTTCGGGTCGATGACTTGGAACGTGACGAAGTCGGCAGACTCCAGGTTGCCGAACACCCGGTAGGTGAACGCGGGGCTCAGCGGATCCACTGAGATCTGGGTCTGGTCTGGGCTGTCGAACCCGATCTTGCAGACCACTCCGGGACACCGAGCCACAAGCGGGTGCCGGGGATCCTTCTCGTACTCGTCGTACGCGAAGTCTAGGAGGCGAAGCACGTGACGCAGGCCCTCCGCCTGGTCGATCCCGTCGACGGGCTCGTTGTTTTGGACGACGGTTTTGGCCCATTGGAGCTGTCCAAGGAGCAAGTCGAAACCGTCGCCAGAGGATTGCGCGTTCGCCGACGAAGCGGCGAACGAAAGGGTGATAGTCGCTAACGCCGCGGCCAACGCGAACGCTGAGTATTTGGTTTTCATGACGAGTTTCCTTCGGGGTTGGGGGTTAATCAGTCAGATCGTTCAATTATCAGACGGATTACCAGAAAGCAATCTAGAAATGAGAACATACTGTAAACATTGGGAATTATGGCGATGGCACTCGGCTGGGAAACAAGACAACCGTCCCGTGCCTGTGCCGGCGTCGGCGCTGGCCTTTGACTCGGTCCGTCGGTAGAACCCCTATCGGAGGTTCCTCATGCGTCGCTTTGCTTGTTTCCTGACCCTGATCTCATTCGCTTGTCTCCTCACTTCTCCCAGCGCCCGTGCCCAAGACAGCGATGCGGCCTTTCAAACCTTCCTCGATGCGCTTCAAACGTCGCGCGAGCTGGTGCTCAGCACGACCTCCGAGGATGGGACCGATCGGGCCGAGGGGCTGCGTCACATCATTCGTTTGATCGAGATGCAGAACGCGCCGGCCACCGACGATACGATGTGGCCAATCCTCACGTGGGGCGTTGTCCGAGTATCGTCTGCAAGGTCGGGTTCGACAATCCCGACTTCACGTACATCAACGTGGCGCCGATCAGCGCCGAGTACACGTATCGGATTCATGGCAAGCGCGGGACGGTGCCGTACATCAGCATGCAGGTCTTCGACAACCCGCTCGGCGGCGAGATTGTCATGACTTCGGAAGACCTGATCGTGGAGGCCGATGGGAGCTACGAGATCATCCTCAGCGCGACGCCGCACGAAGGAAACTGGATGGAGCTCAAGCCGGGCGCGCTTCGGTTCATCCTTCGCAATGGGTTTTATGATTGGAACGACGAGGTCGAAGCAAGCGTCGCGGTCGAAGTCATTGCGGGCCCGATGAGTGGTCCGGTGCCGCACCTCACACCTGCGGAATTTGTGGCGGACGTTACGGCGCTATCGTCACGGCTGGTCAATATCCCGGTCACGATGCAGGGCGCTCGAGGCCGTTGGCCCCTCAACGACTTGAACGAACCGGACCCGGGTGCGTTTGGTATTCCCGGGGCTGGGGTGCCGAGCGCGATCAGTAGTGCGGGCCGCTATGCTCTCGCGGAAGACGAGGCGCTGATCATCGAGACGCCCGAGCCCTCGGTGGTTCACGGAGGGATTCAGCTTGGCAACCTCTGGGTTGAATCGATCGACTATCAGACCCACCAAACTTCGCTCAATTGGTTCCAGTCGACGCCCGACGAGGACGGGATCATTCGATACGTCTTGGCGCACGCAGACCCCGGCGTGCCGAACTGGCTCGACATCTCGGGCCATCAGGAAGGGGGCATCTTCATGCGTTGGCAGAGTCCGTCGGAGGACGAGTATCCGGACAAGCCGACCGTGAAGCTGGTCGCCTTCGACGACATCCGCGCCAACCTGCCGGCGGGACACCCCACGGTGACGCTGGAGGAGCGGGCGGCCGTGTTGCAGGAGCGCTATGAGGCGGTGAACAAGCGGCGGAACCCAACGAGCCAATTCGATGCGCAGGCGCAGGCGACCGGTGGAAGCAGTGGCTGCGCGGCGGGCGGGCAAGGGCAGGGGCAGGCTGAATGGGGTCTCGCGTTGCTGATGCTCGCGGGCGTATGGCGGATCCGGTCACGCTCCCGGACTCGATAGAGGACACCGACGCTGGCACCGGCACTGACGCTGGCACCGGCACTGACGCTGGCACTGACGCTGGCACCGGCACTGACGCTGGCACCGGCACTGACGCTGGCACTGACGCGGCTGGCCCTGACCCTGTCACTGACTCTGCCCCTGGCTCCGACGCTGTTACACTGCCCACATGC
>JAFDFW010000177.1 GCA_019309605.1 Deltaproteobacteria bacterium
TGCGAGATCGTCTGCGGCAACATCGAACGCTCGCTCGATGAAGAGCGCCGCGCGTTTGGCAGTTAGCCAAAAACAAAAGCGCCCCGGCAACTGCCGAGGCGCTTGGTGGATGACTGGTCCGTCACTTAGCGATAGGCGAGCGACATCTGAAACGGGTAGCGGACGCCCGCCCGTGCGCGGTGCACCTGCCGTTCGGAAAGCTCGACGAGCTCGTTGAGAATCCTAGCCTTCTTCCCGTAGTAGCCACCGTAGCCACGCTCGTAGCGACCGTTCCCATGGTGTCCGTTCCCTCGATGGCCGCGCCCTTGATGGCCTCGTCCGTTGTAGCCCCGCCCCTTATGACCGCGCCGCTCGAGCATCGCAAGCTCGTCGCTGAGAGCGCGCACTTGCTGCGTGTAGCGGTGGTTGTGAGGCTCCGCAACGGATTCACGAATCTCACGATCGAGCCACGCGTCGAGTCGACGGTCCACCTTCGATTGTGCGTCCAGGTTGCGGTTGGCCGTCGCCTGCTCCCAGCGTTCCGAGATTCGAACAATCTGCTCGAGGTCCTGTCGCTGATCGAAGTACGCACGACGCATGTCGTACGCCGGCCTGGACGACTTGTAGACCGTCCTCCGAGAATCGTAAACCGCGCGCTGCGGCTCCACACTCGCACGAACCGGCCGAACCAGCCGCGACCCGCTGCCAGTTGCAATCACGACCGTCGTCTGCCGATCCCGAAGCCGCCTATCCTGTGCATCGGCCTGAGTCACAGCCGTCAGCGCCAAAACGAAGAGCCCAAAGTGAAGTAGATGTCGCATGATATTCCCTCGTCTTTCCTGAGTCGTTGCGAGCCAGCCCCGCATTCACCCCCTCCGACGAGCCGAAACCTTACGAACCCCTTAACTCTCGAAAAAAAGGCGTCTGACCCCTTTTCGGAGGGGTTAGCCCGTGCGAGAGGGGGTCAGACCCTTTCTTAGAGGAGAAGGGCTTGGGGTTTGTTGGCTTGTTCTAGAACGGGAAGGACTCGGGGGTCTTGTTCGAGGGCCGTCCAGAGGGACTGGGCGCGGCTGCGGTAGTCGTCTTGGCTGAGGCGGCCTCTCAGGAGCTCGGTGCGGAGGAAGACGAAGGTGGTTTGGACGACGTCGTGCAAGCAGTAGTCGCGGATCTCCGCGTAACGGCCGTGGGCGAACATGCTTTCCACTTGCGAGCCGTCGACGTCCATTTTGCCGGGCATGCCTACTAGCTGGGCGAGCGCAGTGAGGCTTGGCATTCGGCTCGCACCGTAGTCGGTGAGCACGTCGGCCAAGTCCATGTGGCCCTCATCGCTGAACCGGTAGCGATAGTCAGCGCCTCCGCTCCGGCCAGCGTAATACGCGGGAAACTGCACGCCGTGCTTGAGCATGCGATTGGCAAGCACAGGCAAATCAAACCGCCGCCCGTTGAAGGTGACCATCGTCGGATGCCGCTCGCCGATGAAGTCAGCGAACTCTTGCAAGACCTTCGACTCATCGGGTGGTGCGTCTTCCTCGCCGCCAAAGGCGCCAAGCTTCAGGAGCTCGTGATCGGCGTCGAGCCACAGCACGCCGAGCGCGACCACTTGGTGAAACGGCGCGGGCGGAAATCCGCCGACTGCCGCGTCCCAAGCCAGATCAGGATCGGGAACAGTTTCGATGTCGAGGACGAGAAAGGATCGGGCCACGGGCTGAAACTAGCCGAAAAGCACCTAAAGATCCCGACGTTAAGACTCCCGTAAGGTTCGAGTCCTTTACTTCATGAAGGAGGCGGGACCTCCAGAAAGGAATCCTCATGAAGTTCATCAATAAAGGAAACATCATCGCCGCCCTCGCCGGGGGCATCGCAGCGCTCGCGCTCACGACAGGAGGCGTCGCGCTTGCCTACGGCAGCGGGCATGGAGGCCCTCACGGCAAAGGAGCGCACTGGTCGCCCGAGAAAATGGAGGAGCATCTCACTGAGATGACCCAACGGCTCGACCTCAACGCAGAGCAAGAATCCAACATTCGCGCGATCATGGAGCAGGCTGTCGCCCGGCATCAGGAAATCAAGGAGCTGCCGCGGGGCAAGGAAAAGTTCGTCGCCATGAAAGACGTTCGTTTCGCGACCGAGGATCAAATCTATGCCAACCTGACTTGCGCGCAGCGCGAGGAGCTTCGATTGCTGAAGCGAGAACACAAAGTCGAACGAATGGAAGAGCGCTTCGAGAACCGCAAGAGCGAAGACTCGAAGTAACTGGAGCACCCGGTGTCCAATCGAATCCTGCTCGTGGAAGATGACCTCGCCCTTGGCCAGCAAGTGGTGGATACCCTTTCGCAGGCGGGGTTCGATCCGCACTGGGTCCAAGACGGTGACGCTGCACGCGGCCTCGAGCCCGACGACTACCGCGTCATCGTCTTGGACCTGATGCTTCCCGGCACATACGGCATGGACCTGCTCAAGCGTTACCGCGTGAAATCAGAGGTGCCGGTGCTGATCCTCAGCGCACGAGACGACACGGCGGACAAGATTCGCGCGCTAAAGCTTGGCGCTGACGATTACGTGACCAAACCATTCTTTCCCGAAGAGCTGCTCGCACGCATCCAAGCCTGTTTGCGCCGCCCGAACCTCGTGGGCACCGAGCGCATCGTCGTAGGGACGATTCAGGTCGATCTCAAACGCCGCGAAGTCATTACGACCGAAGGCGCCCTGTCGCTGACCCCTGTGGAGTTCGAGATCCTTGCGCTGCTAGCTCGCCGGAAGGGGTCCGCGGTCGCCCGGGACGCATTGGTAGACGCAGCTCTCGATCCCTCCCACGACGCCAGCCGACGGACCCTCGATGTCCACATGTCGAGGCTCCGCAGCAAGCTCGGCAGCGACGCCGCGCAGCTCGAAACCGTTTGGGGCATCGGCTACCGCCTCTCGGAAGGCTCATGAAGCTTCGCGCACGGCTGGCGTTGACGCTCGGGCTGGCGACGATCTCGTTGCTGGTATTGTTGGGCTGGGCTCAATCCCGCTGGCACTCTCGACTGAGAGTCGATGCGCTCGCGGAGGCTGCGGTACATCGAATGGACTCCGGCGGACGCGAGCGTTGCGAGGCCGACCCGGAACGTTGGCCGGGCCCGCAAGGGGACCGAGGTGCTGCCCGGCATCCGGGGCCATCTCGCCATCGGTTCCCGCGCCACCGAGTGTTCGCGTACGACGCCGGCTTCCAGAGCCGCAATCCCGACAACCCCACCTTTCCGCCCGAGCTCGCGCAACAGCTAGCGGCCGGACAGGACGTCGCCTCCCACCGCTCTCCGGATGAGCGGCGCACCCAAGTCGCGGTGCGCATGCCCTGGGACCAAGGCCCGTGCACAGTGCTGCTGCTGCGCGCCAAGGGGCCGCCTCCATGGTTCTCCGGTGCGGTTCTGATGCCTGCGTTTCTCGTCGCGCTGGCCGTGATCCTCGTCGCGCTCTTTTCTGCCGGGCCGATCGTTCGCCGTGTGCGTCAGCTCACCGAATCGGTCCAAAAGCTCGGGAGTAACTCTGAAGAGCCGATTCGCGTCGAAGGCAACGACGAGATTGCCGAGCTGGGCACGGCGTTCGAGCAAAGCCGCCAAACGATCCACGCACAGCTGGCTTCTCTACGCGAACGCGAGGCGGCGCTCCGCAACTACATCGCCAACACGAGCCACGATGTGATGCTTCCGCTGAGCGTGCTGCAAGGTCACCTCGTCGCGCTCCAACAGCGAATCGAAGCGGGCGAAACACTCGACGCGCAGGCCGTCGTGCCAAGCATCGAGGAGTCGCAATACCTTGGCTCCCTCCTCCATAATCTCAACGCTGCTGCGCGGCTCGAGGCCCGCGAAGGGCTCGCGCACAGAGATCCGATCGACCTGAACCGTCTGGTCGACCGCGTCGTCGACCGCCATCGACCGATCGCGAAACGAAAGCGAATCGCACTCGAGGTTGCCGTGCCCGAGCACACAATCGAGTTTCCTGGCGACCTCACGTTGCTCGAGCAGGCACTCGGCAACATCGTGCAGAACGCGGTCCGCTACAACCGAGCAGAGGGCCACGTCGCGGTCATTCTCGATGGGGTCGAGGACGCATGGGTCCTAAGAGTCGTCGACGACGGCCCCGGGATTGCCGAAAGCGATCGCGATCGGGTGGTGGAGCACTCTTTCCGAGGGACCGAAGCGCGAACACGCCACCCGCATGGAATGGGGCTCGGGCTGCATATCGCGAGCGACGTCGCCCAGCGCCATGGTCTGCGTCTCGCACTCAGCGATACGGAGGGCGGAGGCCTGACGGTCGAGCTGCGATTTGCCAAACGCGATACTTGACCGGAGGGCCTGTCCGTGCGGTGATTACGGGGCGGAGGGGCGATGTTCAAAGAGATACTACAAGACCTCGTCGATCGAACCGATGGCGGAGTGGCTGGGCTGCTCATGGCGTCGGATGGGATCGCGATCGATCAATACTCGAAAGGCAACGGCTCCTTCGACATCGAATCGGTTGGGATGGAGTACAGCGTCGTACTCAAGGGCGTCCAGCGCGCTGCCGAAATGCTCGACACCGGCGCCACCAAGGAAGTCTCGGTGCAGACCGAGCGGCTGACGACCGTCGTCCGCATGCTCTCCGATGAGTACTTCGTCGCGCTCGCAGTCGAGCCTGGCGGAAACGTCGGCAAGGCGCGATATCTGCTGCGAACGAGCGCGCCCAAGCTGATCGAAAACCTCTGAGCTCATGGCGGCATCGGCGAAACGCGTCCTGGTGCTCAACGGGCCCAATCTCAACTTGCTGGGCACCCGCGAGCCCGATGTATACGGCGCAACCACCCTCGACGACATCGAGCTGGCTCTCCGAGACTTGGCCAAGGGTCTGGGCGCCACCATCGAATGCCGGCAATCCAACCAAGAAGGCCAACTCATCGACTGGCTCCATGACGCCCGAGACAAGTTCGACGGCGTCGTGATCAACCCAGGCGGCCTGACGCACACCTCGGTCTCATTGCGTGATGGAATCGCTGCAACCGGGCTACCCACCGTCGAGGTGCACATCTCGAACACGCAGGCGCGCGAATCGTTTCGTCATCAGTCAGTGACGGCCGCCGTGTGTATTGGTTCCGTCATCGGCTTCGGAAAGAACAGCTACGCGCTTGGCCTTCGCGCGCTAATCGACTATTTGAACGCTGCCGGCTAAGCCGTCGCCGCCGGGAGACACCATGAAGTTGGACCTCGATCAACTCCGCGATCTCATTCGACTCCTCGACGAATCCAATCTCACGGAGAT
>JAFDFW010000014.1 GCA_019309605.1 Deltaproteobacteria bacterium
TTCCGCTTGCTTGCTCCGGCGAGGCATAGCTCGGAGTGCCATAGACACGCCCGCGCTCCCTGGCACGCTCATCGGCGGGCGCGGTGTCCGCCGCACACACGCCAAAGTCGAGAATGTGCACGTCGAGCTCCCCGTGGCCGCCCCGGTTGAGCAGGATGTGCTCGGGCTTGATGTCCCGATGGACGTAGCCATGTCGATGCACGCTGTGCAGGATCGACGCCAGTCGCGCCACGATGACCGAGATCTGCCGCCCGTTGAGCGGACCGCACCGTCGCAAGTACGAAGATAGGCTCTCGGAGCGCATGTGCTTCATCACCACGTACGGCGAGCCGTCGTAGAGCGTGCCGTGGTCGATGACGGGCACGATGCCGGGGTGGAAGACACGGCGAGCGACCTCGACCTCGCGCCGCACCCGGCTCATAAGGTCGGGATTCCCGGAGTGGGTCGGTCGGAGCATCTTGACGACGACGCGCTCGAGCGTGGCCAAGCGCTCGGCCTCATAGACGATCCCCGTCCCCCCCATGCCGATCGCGTTTCCAATGCGATAGCGACCATCCAGGAGCAGTCCCCGAAGCTCGCTTCGCTCGTCCGATACCGGCATCTCGAGGAAGATCGGGTGGGGGGGCTCCGGGGTCAAAAAAGGTGCAATTCCGGGCTAGTGCCAGTGTCAGCTGTCAGTGACAGTGACAGTGACAGCGTCAGTGACAGCGTCAGTGACAGCGTCAGTGCCAGAGTCGGCGCCAGTGCCAGTGCCAGTGCCAGTGCCGGCGATGGAAACCGCCGCCCCTCCTCGATAGAGTCCCCCCATGGCCACTCCCCCCGCCGAGCCTCACGATCCCCCCGTCGAGCTGATCTCCGACGCCTTCTTCGTCCAGTCCTCCATCGAGATGGCGCGCGGTATGCGCATCAATCGCAACATGGTCGTGTTGCGCCAAGATGGGGAGCTGGCGTTGCTGAATCCGGTTCGTTTGACGCCGGAGGGGGAGGCACGGCTCGAGGCCCTTGGCGAGGTCAAGCACCTCATTCGGCTCGGCTTTTTCCATGGAGTCGACGACGCCTATTTGAAAGATCGGTATGGCGCGACGTTTTGGTGCCAGGCCAGGTCCAACGTCCATCCCGAGCCGACACCCGATCGCATTCTCGAAGAAAGCGTTGAGCTCCCCTTCCGGGACATGTCGCTCTTCGTGTTCCACCAGACCAAGAAGCCGGAGTGCGCCATGGTCTGGAACCGGGATGGCGGCCTTCTGGTGGCCTGTGACAGCATCCAGCACCACGTCAGCACACCTCGATGCTCTTTCATGGCCAAAGCCGTCATGCGCGCCATGGGCTTCATGCGTCCGGCTAACATCGGGCCGCCGTGGCGGAAGTTTATGACCAAGAAGGGCGGCAGCCTTCAACCGGATTTCGAGCGGCTCCTCGGGCTCGACTTTGACCACCTCGTGGGGGCGCATGGGACGCCGCTGCGAGGGGGCGCGAAGGCGGCGCTTGGAGCGACAGTGGCGCGGGTGTACGGGTAGGCGGTCTGCGGTTAGCTGGCCGTGCGGAAGCTGTTGATCGTCTCTCGCTCGTCGTAGGCATAGGTGTACCGCGTTGCCCGGCGAAACGCGTCGCTGTCTACCACGATGGGGTATTTGAGGTGGTCGATGGCGCCGGCGGCGATCTGGGGGAGGCCCAGGCGGCCGATACCGAGCTTGAAGATCGTTGACGGCACGGCGAGCGGGCGGCGTCCTGCTGCGCGGACGATCTTCGAGAGCGGCACGGGTGACGGGCCTGAGACGTTGAAGATACCGTGCAGCTTGTGGGCGAGGGCGGTGACGATCGCTTCGGCGGCGTCTTCTTCGTGGATGAACTGGAAGAGTGGGTCGAAGCCCGCGATCAGCGGGACGTTGGGGCCGCGTAGGAACGAGGCGAGCGTTCCGTGCTTGCTGGGGCCGAGGGTGTAGACGATACGCAGGACGGACGTCGCGATTTCCGGGTAACGCCACAAGGACGACGCAGCGTACAGGTCCGCAGCGACCAGGTCGGCGAGCTCAGGGAAGGTGTGGGCCGACATCGGCGGCTCGTCTTCGGTGTGATAGAGCGGGGAGTCCGCGGCCGCACCGTAGAAGGTGTGACGCCCAGCAAAAACCGCCTGCTTCACGCCGTACGCCTGGCAGTGGTGGATGAACGCGCGGGTGCCGTAGAGGTTGACACGCATCCGGTCGGGGCTCGTCTGCGTGAGGTGCGTCACCGTTGCCATATGGATGGCCGCGTCCGGCCGGTGGCTGCGGAACGCCTCTTCGGCGGGCCGCTTACGGATGTCCGCTTGGAACAGCTCGATCTCTTCGGGCGCCTCGGGCCACGGCCGGCGATCGATTCCGATCACTTCGTACCCATGTTGGAGAAGCTTCAGCGCCGTCAAACGCCCGAGCATCCCGCTGATACCTGTCACCAAGACTTTCATTACAGCACGAGATCTTCTTCGGAGATCGCCTTCTCTCTGAGTTGGCGACCCTGTCGAATCAAGTCGCCAATGCGTTCTTTCACCTGATCGACCATTTCGGACACCACCTCGTCGCGCTCGTGACCTGTGCCTTCGAAGTGCATCGGCTGACCGTAGAGCAGCTGAAACCTCGTGGGCTTGGGCACGAGCAGGATCCACTTCGTGACCGGCACGTATGGCACGCCGAACAGTCGACCGAGCCGCTTGAGGTTTGCGATCGTCGGCAGCGCGTCGCCCCCGCCGACGAAGCCGAACGGCACGATCGGGCTCTTCGTTTGGAGTGCAAGCCTCATGAACCCGGTTCCGAAGTCAACCAGCGAATCAGCGTCTTTTGCGAGCTTTGCCGTGCCTCGCGCGCCTTCCGGGAAGGAGAGGACGAGCCGCTCGGCGTTCAACAAGCGCCTGGCTTGATCTGGGTTCCCGGTGAACTGGCCCATACGGCTCATGACCTGTGAAACCCCTGGGAACTCGTGAATGAACTTGTCGATCATTCCGTGCGGGAGACGCGGCGGCTCCGCGTCGAGCAACATCGACCCCATGACCATCATGCCGTCTATCGCGACGCCGCCCGAGTGGTTGCCGACGAGGATGCCCCTCCCCTGCGACGGCACGTGGTCGAGACCGTACACGTCGACTTTGAAGTAGTATCGATAGATCCAGGCAAACGCCGAGACGAAACGGGTCAAGTCGTTCTTGTCGATCCCGTAGGGGTCGATCCCGAACTTGTTGAACTCGAGGTCGATCGCCTCGATGCGAGCTGCGATTTCAGGATCGATGGAGAGCAGGTTATCGAACAAGTTGGCCTCGGCTGGTCCGCCAATCTGTATGTCGTCGCGGCGAAGAACGCAATCTCACTCCGAGCCAGGCTTACGAATTCCTAGCGCTCGCATCTTCTTGTAGAGGTGACTGCGCTCCAGGCCGAGGTCTGCGGCGGTCTTGGTCACATGTCCATCCCGAAACCCGAGGGCTCGTACGATTAGGTTCCGCTCGACCGCTTCCACCATCTCTCGAAGCGGTGTTTTCGGTCGAAAATAGCCCTCAGAGCCACTGCCCGAGTCGGTAGGCAGCAGGGCCCGCGCTTGCACTTCAGTGATGGTCTCGTCCGGTGTCAGGATCACTAGACGTTCGACTAGGTTTCGCAGCTCTCGGACATTGCCGGGGTACGGATATGCCTCCAGCAGCTCCATCGCTCCGGACGTGATCTTCTTGCCCGGGCGGTCATGTATCTCGCACGCCACCCTGAGAAAGTGCTCGGCCAGCATCGGGACGTCCTCGATGCGCTCCGCGAGCGCCGGCACCTTCAACGGAACCACGTTGAGCCGGTCGAACAAGTCCGCTCGAAATCTGCCTGCTTCGATCTCTGCATCGAGTGATTTGTTCGTTGCCGCCACGACTCGCACGTCGACCTGGACGGTCGACCCTGCGCCGACCCGCTCGACCTCGCCCTCTTGCAGCACCCGGAGAAGCTTTGCCTGCATCTGCGGCGGCATATCGCCGACTTCGTCGAGAAAGAGAGTTCCGCCGTGCGCCCGCTCGAATTTGCCACGCCTCTGCTTCGTGGCTCCTGTGAACGCACCTGCCTCGTGCCCGAAGAGCTCGCTCTCGATCAGGCCCTCGGGGACCGCGGCGCAGTTGAGCTTTTCGAGCGGCCCCGCAGCCCGGGCCGACCCGGCATGAATCGCTGCGGCGACCAGCTCCTTGCCCGTGCCCCGCTCTCCGAGGATCAAAACCTGTGCATTCGAGCGCGCCGCCAGCGCGATCTGTTCGCGGAGCCTGTCCATGGACGGGCTCCGCCCGAGCAACGTTTCGCTCGATCCATAGCGCCGTCGGAGCTCCCGGTTCTCTTCTTGAAGGGCGCGCAGCTCTAGACTCCGCTTCAAGGACAAGATCAGCCGGTCGCTTCCGATCGGTTTCTCGATGAAGTCGTCGGCCCCGCGTCTCGTCGCCTCCATGGCCACTTCGATCGTCGCGTGCCCGCTCATCATGATCACGGGGGTCGTGATCTCCAGCTTGCGCAGCGCGTCGAGCATCGCGAGCCCGTCGATCCCCGGAAGCTGCACATCGAGCAGGATGGCGTCGAAGGTCTGCTTGCCTACCTTGTCGAGGGCGATCTCGGCACTGCCAGCGACCTCCACGTCGTAGCCTTCGAGGCTGAGCGCACGCGAAACGGACGTCAGGATGTTTCGTTCGTCGTCGACGACGAGAATCGTCGCGGCCACCATACCGCTACGCTAGCACAGGAGGCTCGGCGCTCAGGTGCCGGTGTCGTCCGCGCGTTTTTTAATGGGAATCGACCGAACATAGGTGTCCGATACTCGCTGATTCGCTTGCAGCCATGGCCCGAGATCCTCAGGCGATTCAGGGCGCGCGTAGAGAAAACCTTGTGCCACGTCGCAGCCATGCTCTCGCATGTACTGGAGTTGCCCCTCGGTCTCGACACCCTCGGCGATCACCTCGAGGCCCAGGTTTTGCCCTAGGCCGATGATCATCTTCGAGATCGGGCCGCCGCGGTCGTTCGCCTCGACGCTTTGGACGAAGTTCTTGTCGATTTTCAACGCATTGAGCGGGAACTCGTGCAGATAGCTGAGCGAGGAGTATCCGGTGCCGAAGTCGTCGATCGCGATGCGCACGCCGATGTCACGAATCTCGCGAAGGAGCGCGCTCGCCTGCGCCGGGTCGGACATCAGGCAGCTCTCGGTCAGTTCGAGCTCCAGGAGCTCGGGTGGGAGCTTCGTCTCCTTGAGTGCGTTCCGGATCTTGTCGATCAGCATCGGATCCTCGAACTGTTGTGCGGAGACGTTTACGGCGATGCGCATCGGCGCGAAATGCATCGCCTGCCACTTGCGGAGCTGCTCACAGGCGGACTGCAACACCCACTCGCCCACTTCGTTGATCAGTCCGAACTCCTCGAGGCCCGCGATGAAGTGATATGGCGTAAGAAGGCCTCGGGTCGGGTTCATCCATCGCAGGAGCGCTTCGACCCCGATCACAGTTCCGGTTCGGAGGCAGAGCTGCGGCTGGTAGACGAGCTCGAACTCCCCTCTTTCGACTGCGCGCCGCAGGGCCCATTCGAGCGCGTGGCGAGACTGCGCTTCTTCCTGCATGGCGTCCGCGAAGAACCGATACCCGCCGCGGCCCGATGCCTTCGCTTGGTACATTGCGAGGTCGGCTGCCCGCAGGAGTTCCGACAGATCGCTCCCGTTTTCCGGGTACATGGCGATACCAACGCTAGTGGAGCTGTTGATCTCGTGCCCGTCGATGATGGCGACCTCGCGCAAACTGTCGATGATTCGCTCGATGACCGGCAGCACTTCCCTGGCCTCGCTCACGCCTTCGAGAATTACCGCGAACTCGTCACCTCCGAGCCGAGCCACGGTGTCTTGGTCGCGCACGCATGCCCGAATTCTCCGCCCAGCCTCGACCAGCAGCTTGTCGCCGATCTCGTGGCCGAGCATGTCGTTGATCTCTTTGAACCGATCCATGTCGAGGATCAGCGTCGCGACCCCTGAACCGGCGCGGATCGCGCGAGCCAGCGCATGATCGACCCGTTCGCGAAGAAGCGTCCGGTTTGGAAGAGAGGTCAACTGATCGAAGTGCGCTAGACGTACCAGCTCGAGCTCGGTGCGTTTTCGCTCGATGGCGTAGCGAATCACGCGATGCAGGTTCGCGCCGTCGATGTGACCCTTGACCAGATAGTCCTGTGCGCCTGCTTTGACCGATCGCAGCGAGATCGCTTCGTCCTCCCAGGCGCTGACGATAACGAGCGGAATGTCCGGATACGAAGTTTGCAGGCTTGTGACTGTCTGCGTGCCACGTGAGTCCGGCAGATTCAGATCTGCAAGAATGACATCGGGGACGAGGTCTTCCGCTGACAACACAGCGTCGTTCAGGGTCCGCACGTGTGTGACCCGGTAGTACGATGAGGTCACCCGCCGCAGCAGCCTCCGAATCAGCTGTGCGTCGATCAGGCTGTCCTCTACGAGGAGGACGTCCCGGACCTCGTGATCTTCGTCGTCTTCGCGCTTATTGAGCAACCGTCACCACCATCAAGAAATACCGTTCACAGCGCCCTATTACAGTGCTATGGTTCTATAGGGGCGTCAAGGCTGATCCCGGCCCCTGGACGACCGTGCTGCTAGGCAAGACGCAAATATCAACGATTTCGGGCACGAGGCGGATTCGTGTCCTGATCGCTTCAGGCAATCCGGAGCGAATCATGCTGGTTCGCGAAAGCCTTCATGCTTGGCCCGAAGCCGTCGTGTGCCGCGTGGCCGTGAATCGCGAAGACGCGACCAACCAGTTTGAAAGTCATGCGCCTCACGTCGTCTGCTGGGACACGGGCCTCGGCGCGGAGCTTCCGGCGACCGCGCGCGGGATCTGTGCGCTCCTGCTTGGTGAAGAGTCGTGCACGCTTCCCGATGAGCGGCCGTGGGAGATGGCGCTTCCGGACGCGTACGTTGCGGGTCTGCAGCAGTCGATCAACCGCGAGTACGAATTGCGCCGCGTAGCATCGTCGTCGTCGACGGCGCCCATCGCGTGCTGTTTATCAACCCCGCTGCCTGCGGGCTGTTCGGCGTGGACTGCGAGGACGTGCTCGGCGAGCCGTTTGAGCACGCGATCCCCGCAGAGGGCGAGCCAGCGAGCTATCAGTTGCACCTCCCTGATGGCCTCGTATCCCCCCTGACCGCCACGTCGATCGTTTCAATTTGGGACGGGCGCGAGGCCACGATCATTCAGCTTCAGCCCACCATGCGGCCGAGCGTGCCTCCCAGCATGCCGCCCGCGATGCTCGGGTCGCGTGTGTCCGAGGACCGGCTGCGCACCGTGGGCCGCCTTGCGGCGGGCCTCGCCCACGAAGTTAACAACCCGCTCACCTTCGTCCTCGCGAATCTCGAAAGCCTACGCGAATCACACCAGGCAATTCGTCGTTTCATCCGGACGTTGCGGGTCGAGCTGGCCACGCAAGAAGCGATCACACCGCAGTCGTTCGAGCGAATCACCGCGGACGCGAGCCTGCAGGAGGTGATCGATGATGCGGCCGACATGCTCACCGATTGCCACAAGGGCATGCATCGGATTCAAGACATCGCGCGCAGCCTCGGGACCTTTTCGCGCGCCGATGACAACCAGGCCGAGATGATAGATATCACCCGCGTCGTCGATGACGCCTGTGCGATGGTCTTCAACCAGATTCGCTACCGCGCTCGTCTCGTGAAGCGCTTCGAGCCTGTGCCCATGATCGCAGCCTTTCCAGGGCGCATCGCCCAGGCGTTGGTCAACTTGCTGACCAACGCGGCTGAGGCCATCGATAGCGGCGCATACGACAAACACCGGATCGTGGTCGAGACGCGGCTGGAAGGTGACGACCTGGTGGTCGGGGTCAGCGACACGGGCACGGGCATCCACCAGGACGACCGGGAGCGCATCTTCACGCCGGGCTTCACGACCAAGGCGCACGAGGGCGGCATGGGTTTGGGCCTCACCGCCTGCAAGCGCGTGGCCAAGGAGCACGGCGGCAGGCTCGAGGTTCATCACCTCGCAGACGGCGGGACCCGCTTCGAGCTCGTCCTTCCTACGGACACCGGTTTGACTACCATCGAGCATCGCCGCGACAGCCACCCGATCTCGGAGGCTCCCCTGAAACGATTGCGGATCCTCATCGTCGACGACGACGCGATGGTTCTTTCGGCCCTGCGAAGGCGGCTGCGGCGCCGGTACGACACGGTCACGGTGCTCGGCGGGGTCGAAGCTCTCGCGCGACTCTCCGAAGATCCGGGGTTCGACTCGATCGTTTGCGACTTGATGATGCCGGAGATCGACGGCAAGTCCTTCTACGACGCCATCGAGAAGGAGCACCCGCAGCTCTCCAAGCGGATCGTGTTCATGAGCGGTGGCGCGTTCACGCCTCGCCTCCGCAGATTCGCGGCCTCCGTGCCCAACCCGGTGTTGCAAAAGCCCGTGAGTCGCGAGGACCTGGAGTCGATGTTCTCGGCCCACGGCGACGAAGACGAATCGCCTTCAGTGGTTCCTGAGGCCTAGCTCTTTCATCTTGTTCTGCAGGCTCTTGCGCGAGATCTTGAGAAGCCGCGCAGTGTGGGTGACGTTGCCACCCGTTTGGTCGAGTGCGCGACCGATGAACTCCCGTTCGAGCTTGAGCGTCGCTTCCCTCACGGCTTCCTTCAGCCCGGTTTCCCCTGGCGTTGGGCTGATGCCAGCCACGAGGCCGGGTCCGAGCTCGCCATCCGAGTCACGCACCTCAGCCGGGAGGTGCTGGGCGCCAACCTCGCCGTCCTCGGCGAAGATAATGCATCGCTCGACCACGTTCTCGAGCTCTCGAATGTTCCCCGGCCAGCCGTAGCGCAGCAGCACCTTCATCGCGGCGTCTTCGAACCCCGTCATCGAGCGGTCGAGCTTGGCGTTGAACTTGTGCACGCAGTGTTCGAGCAGCAGCGGGATGTCGCTGGGGCGCTCACGCAGAGGGGGTAGGTGCACATGGACGACGTTGAGGCGGTAGTAGAGATCCTCACGAAATCCGCCATTGGCGATGCTCGCCTTGAGGTCCCGGTTCGTTGCTGCGACGAGGCGGCTGTCCACCGTGATGGTCTTGATGCCGCCCACTCGCTCGAACTGTTGCTCTTGCAGCGCGCGGAGCAGCTTGACCTGCATGCTGACCGGAATCTCCCCGATTTCGTCGAGGAACAGGGTGCCGCCATGCGCCAGTTCGAACCGTCCTGGCTTGCTCGTGACCGCCCCGGTAAACGCGCCCCTTTCGTAGCCGAAGAGCTCACTCTCGAGCAGGTCGGACGGGATTGCCGCGCAGTTGACGCTGACGAACGGCTTGTCCTTGCGTGAGCTGTTCTCATGCAGGGCCCGCGCGATCAGCTCCTTGCCCGTGCCGCTTTCGCCCGTGATGAGGACCGTGCTGGGCGTGTCCGCGACCTTTTCGATGACGTCGTAGACGCCGTGCATAGGCGCAGACTGGCCGATGATCCTGTAGCGGCCGCGTTCGTTCGGGTCTCCGCTCACGTGCTTCTGGGAGAGCTCGCGGGTTCGCGCCGCCTTGCTGACGACCGTCCGAAACTCGGCCCGGTCAAAAGGCTTGGTCACGTAGTCGAAGGCGCCGAGCTTGAGTGCCTCGACCGCGGTGTCGACCGTCCCGTGCGCGGTGATCATGATCACCGGCACGTACGGGAAGCGCTCGCTCACCGACTTGAGCACCTGCATACCGTCGAGCTTCGGCATGCGTAGATCGGTGATCAGAACGTCGATGTGATGTTCCTCCATGGCCTGGAGCACGGCCTCCCCATCGGGGACGCAGTGGACCTCGTATCCGTCGTGCTGCAGCTGCGCTTTCAGGACGCGGCGCAGATTGTCCTCGTCATCGGCAACGAGAACCTGTTTGTTTTCGCTCACGGCCCAAAGTGTAGTGCAGCCTGGTCAGCTGTACAGATGCTTCGCGATTGAGTTCAGCTTGCCGCTGCTAGGCGCTGCTCGGCGGCTCGGATTACGGTCGCACGCTTCTTCCGCCCTCGCTCGTAATCGAGAACGGCCGTTGCCTGCGGCGCCGACAGCTTCTGGACCCTGGTCACCAGGTCTTTGGCGGTCAGCTGATCGTAGTTGCGCATGGGGCTCTGCCCCTTTTTGGCCCCGACTTTCACTGCCGTGGGCTTACTCGCTGTTTTGGCGCCTTGCTCTAGCCGCGCGTCGACTCGGCTCTGCGCCAACTCGAGTAGACCATGAGCCGATTGGAGGACGGTCGTTTCGACAGCCCCCGGCTTGAGCGCTTCTCGGGCGCTCACCGCTTGTCGCTCCACGCGCTCGCGCCTCTCCTCGGCCGCCGCCATGTAGCCATCGCGCGTCTGCAGGACGACGGCCTGCCAATCGCGCGCCTCCTTATTCAGCGCCTTCTGGAACCCCTGAGCCGAGCGACCGGCGGTCCTGACGAGCTTCGCGCTCGCGGCCTTCATGTCTTGCCCGAATGTGACACTGGCATCCTGGGCCTCTGTGACAAAGGTCCCACCCGCGTTCCGTGTTTGCTGGAGCCAGAGCGCTCCCTGCTGCTGGAGCCGCGTCCCGCTCCGTCGAAGTTGGTTTTTGCGAGTCATGTCTTCATCCTCCTTGGATGACGCAGCGCGTTATCCACTTTCCACAATAGCTATGAACGGAGTGGCGTCAAGGCGTCAAGACGAGCACGAAACCATGAACCTTTTGGCCAATTGGATTAGACTTTAGGGCTAGTGACGAACGTGCCCTTGCGAACGCTGGTCGTCGACGACTCGAGCTCGATGCGGGGGCTCCTGCGCGAGCTCCTGTGTGAGCGAGATTACGACGTGACCGTTGTGGGGACCGCGGAGGAGGCCCTCAAGGCCCACCTCGAGCGGCCGTTTCATCTCATGCTCGTCGACTGGACGCTTCCCGGGATGTCGGGTCTCGACCTGTGCCGGATGGTGCGAAGTCGGCCGGGCGGAGAGGACGTGGTGGTCCTGGTCATCACCGGCCGTAACCGGGCAGAGGACCTCAACGCCGTTCTCGACGCCGGCGCCTCCGACTACCTCTCGAAGCCCATCGATCCCGAGATCCTCGGGACCCGCCTGCTGATCGCCGAGCGCGCGATTGAAGAGGCAGCCGTCCGTGCGGCGGAGCGCCAAGACATGGAATCGCGGCTCGTGTTCGCGGACCGCATGGCCTCGGTCGGCACCTTGGCCGCCGGCGTTGCGCACGAGCTCAACAATCCGTTGATGTACGTGCTCTCGAACTTGCACTTGACGCGCGAGGAGATCGATTCACGTGACGCGGCCGCATGGCTCGAGCACGCCAGGCAGCAACTGGATGAGGCGATTGACGGCGCCGTACGGATGCAGAACATCGTGCGCGACCTCAAGACCTTCTCGCGCGTCGACGACGAGCAGCGCGGCAACGTCGACGTTCAAGCCGTGCTCGAATCCTCGATCAACATCTGTTGGAATGAAATCCGTCACCGGGCGACCCTCGAGCGTGACTTTGGCAAAACCCCACCTGTGGATGCCAATGAATCGCGGCTCGGACAGGTGTTTCTGAATCTGCTGATCAACGCATCCCAGGCCATGCCCGAGCGCGCGGTGAGCGCCAACCGCATCACGGTGCGGACTTACACCGACGGCCAGGGCTGGGCGGTGATAGAGGTCATCGACAATGGCACCGGCATCGAACCGGGTCGCATGAGCCGCGTCTTCGAGCCCTTCTTCACGACCAAGGCCATCTCCCAGGGGACGGGCCTCGGGCTGTCGATCTGCCGGAACATCATCCACGCCGCAGGCGGCACCATCGACGCTCAGAGCGAGCTCAATCGCGGCGCCACCTTCGTGGTTCGGCTCCCGGCCTCTACGCGCACCTACGTTCCGCAGGCGACGCAGGCGCCGCCAACCGCCACACCCGGGGCGCGCGCGTGTGTGATCGTCGTCGACGATGAGCCCTTGGTGGGCCGATCGATTCGGCGCGCGCTTCGCGGCCACGAGGTGCAGGTCTTCACCAGCGGAGAAGCAGCGATCGAGCGCCTGTGCTCGGATGAACCATTCGACGTGGTGTTCTGCGACCTGATGATGCCCGAGGTGAGCGGGATGGAACTGTTTGCGCGCGTGTTAGACCGATGTCCGGCGATCGCCTCTCGATTCGTGTTCATGACAGGCGGCGCGTTCACGCCTCAGGCCCGCGAGTTCCTCGAGCAAACGCCGTTGGTTTGCCTCGAGAAGCCCTTCGAGCTTCGTCAGATCCGCGACCTCGTCAGGGAGCGTGCCGAGCCCGCCGACTGAGATGCGCTGACTACGCAATTTCGGCCCCGATCTTTGGCCTCGTAGAGCGCAGTGTCCGCGCGCGCGAGCAAGTCGGCACCGGTCTCGTCGGGACGAATCGACGCCACGCCAACGCTGACGGTCAACATGCCGTCGGGCTGACCGTCGCCGCCAGGAAACTCGGTGCGTTCCACCATTGAACGAAGCTTGTCGGCGACCTGCGCGGCCTCGGTGAGATTGGTCCGTGGAAGAAGCACCACGAACTCTTCGCCTCCGATTCGCGTGATCGTGTCGATGCGGCGCAGGTTTCGAGTCATGAGCCCCGCGAGCTTGCGGAGTGAGGCGTCGCCCGTCGGGTGCCCATGCCGATCGTTGAGCGCCTTGAAGTAGTCGATGTCGATCGCGAGGATGCTCACCGCCTGACCGAAGCGCTCGGCACGATGAAGCTCGTCCTCCAATCGAATCCGGAGCAGACGGCGGTTGCCGAGGCCGGTCAGGTCGTCGTGCTGGGAACCGCGCCGAAGTTCATCGAACAGTTGCGTATGGCGGATCGCCAAGCCCAGTTGATCGGAGATCGCATCGAGGAGCCCCTTCTCGACGTCGGAAAAAGCGGTGGATTCCTCCCGTGTCGTGGCCAACACGCCGGTGGTCTTTCCATGGTGAACGATAGGGAGGATTGCAATCGAGCCGCGCTGCGGAATCGGTTCCCACAGTGTCTCGTCATCGAGTTCTGTGAGGTCGTCGATCATGATCGGCTCGCCGAGCTGAGCCACTTTGCCCAGCGCATCCTCGTCGAACAGGACGATACGCTCGAGGAGCTCTCCGGGGCGTTCGAAACCATACGCAGCCCGCAGTGTCAGACGCCGCGTTTCGGAGTCGACCAAGAACAACATGCACTCACGGAGGTGGAGCGCCTTGCCCAAACGCGCGGCTATATCGCCGAGCACCGCGTCGAGCTCTTGCTCCGATGCGCTTGCGCGGACGATGTCGAACAGGAGCGCTCGTTCGCGTAGCCGCTGCTCGAGCTCGGCTGACTTCAGGCCGAGCGCCTTTTTCAAGACCAGCTCTTCGCGTGTGTGACGAAGCTCGTGCCCCTGTTCGATCATGCGCACCTCCAGGGAGGTGAGGTTGGCGAGCAAGTCGTTGACGGCGCGACCGATTTCGCCGATCTCGTCGCCGCCCAAATCGGGCAAGCGCTGCAAGCTGCTTTCGCTGGCGTGGGCTTCGAGGACCCGCACCACTCTGGCGACACGGCGGCCGACAGAGGCCTCGACGTAGAACGCCGTGAGCAGCCCGGCGACCCCGGTTGCAACCGCGGTCACCCAAACGAAGACCGGTAGCGCAACGTCGATCCCGCCCCAGCGCAGCCCAAACCAGCCCGCTACGGAAAGGACGAGAGACAAGCCTGCGGCCTGCGCGCCAGCGTGTATGGCGAGTCGTCGGCGTGACGCTGCGGGCATATACCTAAGCTACGCAGTACGCGCGTTCAGTGCAAGTGACACGCATTGCGCCTTCTTGACGCAGGCCAAGTCGGCGCGGGTTCCGACCTGGTGGCGATGGGTGGAGTCGAACCACCGACCTAGCGCGTATGAAACGCCCGCTCTAACCACCTGAGCTACATCGCCAGAGGGGCGCGAGTATAGGCATGTGCGCCTGTCGCGCAATGTGGGCTCGCGCCGCCCCTGGGGTCCGCACTTGGCACCGCACTTGGATTGGTTTATGGGCGGGTTGGTGTGTAGAGCCTTCTGTCTTTTCTCGCTCGTCGGCCTCGTGACGCTCGGGCAACCAGTCGTCACGTTCGCGCAGTCCGGAGGTTGGGGTGAGCCGATCGCGGCGCCCGCCGAACCCGAGCCGGCTCGCACCGAGCCCAACCCGGAATGGGCGGACGCGCCCCCGACCGAGTACGAGGAGCGTTCCCCGCAGAACCCCGACTGGGTCGAAGAGACTGAACCGCCCCCGGTCGGCACCCGTAGGCCTCGCGCGTCTGAGAGCTACGATCCACGATATGCCAACCGGAACCTGACGATGCCCCGGGGCATGATGCGGGGCACCTTCGACACGGTCGTCGGCCGACGGAAGGACGACGGCCAGCCGTTCGGCACGACCGGCACGATCTCCACGATGAACTTCGGCGTCGGGATTACGCTCGCCAACGATTTCGAGATCGGCTTTTCCCGCTATCGCATGGGCTCGTTTCCTGGGGTCAGCGTCTTTCCCAATTTCGGTTTCGGCGGAGAGGGGCTCATCACCTTCAGTATGTCGCCCGAGGCGAAGTTCGGAGACATTCCCTTCTACGCGCGCTTCGAAGCGTACGAGAACGACGTCGTGAAGCTCGGCATCGATGCCGTGTTCCGAATCCCCTCGAGGACCGAGTTCGGGTTCCTCGGCGGCATCCCGCTCCGTTTCATCATCCACGAGCAGTTTGCATTCGACACAGGGATGGAGTTCGTCGTCGACAACAACCCGCAGGGCCCGTCCATTTGGTCGCTCAACATTCCGTTTAACTTCATCGCCAACGCGACCGATAGGTTCTTCCTGAAGCTGAACAGCGGCATGAACATGTTCGACCTCGGCCATACGGTTCGAACGGCAACGTCGGGCTTGGTGCAAGGTCCGTTCTATTTCATCCCACTTGGATTCGGCGCCGGATACACGGTAGATGCGGGGACGACCATGATGGACATCTTCGCGAGCTTCCGCTTCCCGACGTTCTATGGCTTCACGACCCGCGCGTCCAATCTGAACGCCGAGACGTGGCAAGTCACCATTGGGCTCAACATCCATTCCCCGGTTCTGTTCAAGGGCAGCGCGCTCTGATGATCTATGAGCTCGGACCACGGCGCATACGAATCGAAGGCGAGGTGTTCCTTGCGGACTCGGCCGACGTGATCGGCTCGGTCGTCCTCAAGGACCAGTGCAGTGTCTGGTTCAACGCCGTTTTGCGGGGCGACTCCGACGAGATCATCATCGGCGAAGAGACCAACATTCAAGACGGCGCCGTCCTGCACACCGATCCCGGCATCCGGCTCATCCTCGGGCGCGGCGTGACCGTCGGTCACCACGCGATCGTGCATGGCTGCGAGGTAGGCGACTACAGCCTGATTGGGATCAATTCAGTCATTCTCAACAACGCGAAGATCGGCAAGTACTGCACGATCGGCGCGAACGCCCTGGTGACCCAAGGGCAGGAAATTCCGGACTATTCGGTCGTTTTAGGCTCCCCAGGGAAGGTGGTGCGCCAGATCGACCCGAGCACAGGCGCCAGTCTCGAGGAGGGCGCGGCCAACTACGTGCGCAAGGCCCGTGAGTATCTCGACGCGCTTCATCCGGACATCCGTTTCTCCTGAGCTCAGATCCGATCGAGCAGCGTTCGTTCGCCGAGCTCTTCGCACAGCGCTTCGAGCGCGGGGCGGTCGGGCCCGGTCCAACGGAGGTCCTCGAGCGACTCATCGATCGGCACATCGGTTCGCAATGTTGCGAGCGTTCGATACAGCATCGCGTCGTCGCGTTGCTCGCTGAGGTTGTGCGCGAGCGCCGCGCCGCCGCGAACCGTCACGCCCCACTGTGCGTGATCGTCTGAAATGTTCTCGAGGTGCACGAGCTTCGCGAGTACGGTGGAGGTACTCTTCGCTCCCCAACGTGGAATCCCGGGGATCCCATCCGCGGCGTCTCCGACGAGCGCCAAGTAGTCAGGGATCGACTCTGGCGACACACCGAACTTGTCGCGCACGCCCTCTTCGTCGAGAACGATCTGTCTGCGTCGATCGAGGGTCACGACCTCGTCGCCGCGTACGCACTGGCAGAGGTCTTTGTCGGGAGAGCAGATCACCACCTGTTGGACGCCAGGCGGGCCGCCAAACTTCGCAGCGGCCGCGGCAAGCGCGTCATCGGCTTCGAACTCGACCATGGGCCAGGTGACCATGCCGAGCGCTCTGCTCGCGCGCTCCACCAAGGAGAACTGACCGAAGAGCTCCGGCTCCAATCCCTCGCCCGTCTTGTACCCATCGAACAGGTCGTTGCGGAACGACTCCACGCAGTGGTCGAACGCGCAGCCGACATGCGTCACCTCGTCGTCCCGAAGCATTGCCGCCATCGACCGTAAGAAGCCCCGCGTCGCACCGACTTCCTGTCCGCCTGGCGACTTCGACTCCGGTGCACCGAACCAAGAACGGAAGAGCTCGTAGGTTCCGTCGACCAAGTGCACCTTCATGGCTCGGTCTTATCGCAGTTCGCTCCGTGGGCACGGTGCAGCCGGAAGAAGGACTCGCATTACGCGGACTTGTGGCACGATCTTGAGGGTCCCCCAGAGGGTGAGAGGGGTCGGTCCAACGCTGCTCTAACAGTGTTCGTTGTCGGATAACCACATACATGACACCCTAAATATTGCGTGTTTCTTGGGGCTGCACCCCAACATCTAGTAGCATAGGCATCGTGACTATACATGAGGTGTCACGTGGTGCGATCTGAGAGAGCAGCTTCTATGACGCGGTGCGAAATGGCAGAAAATGCCAGCGCGCTCCCCGCTCAACTGCTCGAAATCGTACGCGAAAGAAAGAAAGCAATTCGGGCTGATCGTTTCTGCTTGACTGGGCCGGCTCGGCGGAGCTACTTCGCAGGTCCGCCCCCAAGCGGTTGTGGTGGTAACGAGGCTACCAGCGCAATCCCTTGTGGGACGATTGTGGAAAGCGGTGGTCTACCTGGGGATGGATGGTGGATTTACCTGGATGGTGAGTTGCGTCTGGTTGGAGGTATACTGTGGCACTAGATACTAGGGGAATGACTAGCAATTTGGAGATCGAAGGCGCCCGGCGGGCCGGGGTTTCGCAGGAGGCAGGCGGTCTGGCGATGGAACGCCGGCTGACGCAGCCCAATGAGGACCCGCTCAAGGAGGTGGAATACGTCCTCCGAGACAGCCAGATCACGAATTCGGATGGCTCGGTGGTGTTCGAGCTCAAGGGTGCTCAGGTCCCGGAGGGCTGGAGTCAGCTCGCGACCGACATCGCGGTGTCCAAGTACTTCCGGAAGGCCGGTATCGACGGCGATAAGAACAAGGGCGAACGCAGCGTTCGTCAGTTGGTTCATCGTGTGGCCCACTCGCTCCGCGAGGCCGGCGAGAAGTTTGGCGGGTATTTCGCCAATAAAGACGCCGCGGACACCTTCGAGGCCGAGCTCTCCCACCTCCTCATCCATCAAAAGGCAGCCTTCAACTCCCCCGTTTGGTTCAACTGCGGCCTCTACCAGCGCTACGGCATCGAAGGATCGGGCGGCAACTACGCCTGGGACCACGAGCAGGACGTCATCTTCGAGACCGACACGGCGTACGAGCATCCACAGTGCTCCGCTTGCTTCATCCAGGCGGTCGACGACGACCTGATGGGGATCTACGAGCTGGCCAAGAACGAAGCGCGTCTGTTCAAGTATGGCTCCGGCACCGGTACCAACTTCTCGAAGATCCGAGGCAGGCAGGAAAAGCTTTCGGGTGGCGGAACCTCGAGCGGCCTGATGAGCTTCCTCGAAGTACTCGACCGCGCGGCAGGCGCCACCAAGTCGGGCGGCACCACGCGGCGGGCCGCGAAGATGGTCTGCCTCGACATGGACCACCCCGAGATCATCGACTTCATCGAGTGGAAGGTCCGCGAGGAGAAGAAGGCCCGGGCTCTCATCGCGGCCGGCTACGAGTCCGACTTCAATGGCGACGCCTACCACACCGTGTCGGGCCAGAATTCGAACAACTCGCTTCGTGTGACCGACGAGTTCATGAATGCGGTCGAAACCGACGGCGAATGGAAGACCACGCTTCGCACCACCGGCGAGGTTTGCGACACGTACCGCGCACGCGACGTGTGGCGGAAGGTCGCCCAGGCCGCATGGGGCTGCGCCGATCCCGGGCTGCAGTACGACACCACGATCAACGACTGGCACACGTGCCCGAACACCGACCGCATCAACGCGTCGAACCCATGCTCGGAATACATGTTCCTCGACAACTCGGCGTGTAACCTTTCGTCGATCAATCTTTCGAAGTTCCTCGACGAGGAGGGCCGCTTCGACATCGAAGGGTACCGTCAGGCAATCCGCGTCCTGATCATCGCGATGGACATCGCGGTGGACTACGCGAGCTACCCGACTCAGGCTATCGCGAAAAATAGCCATAATTTCAGGCCTTTGGGGCTCGGCTATGCGAACCTCGGCACGCTCCTGATGCAGCTCGGGATTCCTTACGACAGCGACGAGGGCCGGACGATCTGTGCGGCGCTCACCTCGATCCTCTGTGGTCACGCGTACGCGACCTCTTCGGAGATCGCCGCGAGCAAGGGAGCCTTCACCGGCTTCCAGCGCAACCGCCAGCCGATGCTGCGTGTCATGGGCAAGCACCGTGACGCGGCCTACCGAATCAACGAAACCGGTGGCCCGGGACTGACGGACGAGGAGCCGACCGCCTGTCCGCCGGAGCTCATTCAGGCCGCACACGAGGACTGGGACTTGGCTTGCAAGCTCGGCGAGATGTACGGCTACCGCAACTCGCAGACGACGGTGCTTGCACCGACCGGCACCATCGGGCTTCTGATGGACTGCGACACGACCGGCATAGAGCCGGACTTCGCGCTGGTGAAGTTCAAAAAGCTTGCGGGCGGCGGTTACTTCAAGATCGTCAATCAGAGCGTGCCCAAGGCGCTTCAGAACTTGGGCTACACCGAAGCGCAACTCGCCGACATCGTCTCCTATGTGACCGGCACCAACACATTCACCGGTGCACCGCACTGTGGTCGCAAAGCGTTGCTCGAAAACGGGCTCACCGAGCGCGAGATCGAAAAGGCGGAAGAGGCGCTTCGCGGCGTGTTCGATGTCGGCTTTGCGTTGGCGCCATGGGTGATTGGGACCGAGGCGTACGAGCGGCTCAAGATCGCAGCCGAGGTGTACAACAAGCCGGGTTTCCATCTGCTTCGTTACTGGGGTCATTCCGAGAAGGAGATCGGCGAGCTCAACGACGTGGTGATCGGCCGCATGACCGTTGAAGGCGCACCCCATCTTCGGGCCGAGCACCTTCCGGTGTTCGACTGTGCGAACCGCTGCGGCAAGATCGGCGAGCGCTTCCTCGCGCCGATGTCCCACGTCCACATGATGGCGGCTGCTCAGCCGTTCCTCTCGGGCGCGATCTCCAAGACGGTCAATCTCCCGAAGGAATCGACCATCGAAGACGTCGAGAAGATCTACAAAGAGGGCTGGAAGCTCGGTCTCAAGGCGGTCGCACTTTACCGGGACGGCTCGAAGTCCTCACAGCCGCTCAATGCAAAAGCCGACTCCGAAGGCGAAGAAAAGGACGAGACGCAAGCAGAAACTGTGGCAAAGGCTGCAGCTCCGGCCATCGTGACTCCGGTGCAGGAGTGGCTCACGCCGCCAACGACCCGGCGTCACCGTCTTCCGAAGAAGCGCAGCGGCTTCACGCAGGAAGCGCGCGTCGGCGGGCACAAGGTCTTCCTTCGCACCGGCGAATACGTGGACGGCTCGCTTGGTGAGATCTTCGTCGACATGCACAAAGAGGGTGCGGCATTCCGCTCCCTGATGAACTGCTTCGCGATCAGTGTGTCGATGGGTCTTCAGCATGGCGTGCCGCTCGACGCGTACGTCCGGCAGTTCACCTTCACCCGCTTCGAGCCGCAGGGCATCGTCGAGGGCCACCCCAACATCAAGTTCTCCACGTCCATCATCGACTACGTCTTCAGGGTCCTCGGTGTCGAGTACCTGAAGCAATACGACTTCGCGCAGGTGCCTCCGAAGGAGGAGCAGGAAGAGCTCCAGAACCCGACCGACGTCGCCGCCGTGCAGCGCCTGGAGGGCTCGCAGTCAAGCGAACCGCCGCCCGCGATCGAACCGGCCGAGCAGGTGACCTTCGGTTTCGACGACGGAGGCCAGCAGGCCAATCCGCTCGATCAACAACTCGGCGAGATGATGGGCGACGCCCCGATGTGCGACAAATGCGGTCACATCACGGTCCGCAACGGCGCATGCTACCGCTGCCTAAACTGCGGCAACTCCATGGGCTGCTCCTGATGGGGCTGAGTCACGCCGATTGGCGGCTTTCCTCCTCGGGGCTCCGCTGCGGAGTACGGTAGTACTCCTCGCTCTGCCCCTGCGGGGGCGCTCGCCAATCGACGCAACTCAGCCCCCTCAGGTGCTGACGGGGCGGGGTGGGGGTGCCAGCGCCAGCGCTAGCGCCAGTGCCAGTGCCAGTGCCAGTGCCAGCGCCAGTGTCAGTGTCAGTGCCAGCGTCAGTGCCCGTGGCAGCGTCAGCGTTGGTGGGCGTGTTGCTGTTCGGGAGCCTGGGCCTTACAACTCGGGCTCTGTGATTCTGCCGTTTTATAAGTATGAAGGGCTCGGGAACGACTTTCTCATTGTCGAGGAGGAAGCGTTGGGTGGGGTGCAACTCACGACCGAGCAAGCGGTTGCGCTTTGCGATCGGCATCGCGGTGTTGGGGCTGACGGTGTGCTCACCCTCGGTGTGAATGATCCATCGATGCACGTGATCAACTCGGATGGCTCGGTGCCTGGGATGTGCGGCAACGGAATTCGATGTGCGGCGTTGCATCTTGCACGGCGCGCCGGGGAGCCGGCGCTCGACGTGACGATCCACACCTTGGCAGGGCCTCATTCCTGCGTCGTCGTGAATCGCGCGGGTGGCGAGTCGGTCTCGGTACAGATGGCACCCCCGTCGCTCTCCCCTGAGGACCTGCCATTGAACTCGAACGCGCCCTGGCTCGATCATCCGCTTTCGGTCGCGGGCCGTACCCTTCATCTCACGGGCGTGTCGATGGGCAACCCACATGCCGTGACCTTCGACGAGGTGGGGGACGCGCGCTTCGAGCTCGGCGCGGCTCTCCAGAAAGACTCGGCGCACTTCCCCGAAGGAGTCAACGTGGGCTTTGTCTCCGAGCGCCGTGGCAACGCCATGCGTCTAGACGTCCTCGAGCGTGGCGCCGGCTGGACTCAG
>JAFDFW010000178.1 GCA_019309605.1 Deltaproteobacteria bacterium
CTGCCTTCACGTCGGGGTGGTTGGGCTTGCTGCTCTTCGCAGTGGCACGCCGCTTCAGGCGGCGAGCTGCTTGACGACGTCGAGTGCTTCGCGGACGTGCTTCTTCGCGTTGAGTTGCGAGTTGAAGACGTGCTGCACGGTGCCGTCCCGATCGATCACGTACGTGACGCGCCCAGGGAGCAGGCCCATCGTCTTGGGTACGCCGTAAGCCTTTTGTAGGGCCTTATCCCGGTCGCTCACTAGCAGGAATGGCAGGCGGTGGTGAATCGCAAAGCTCTTGTGGCTCTTCTCGCTGTCCTGGCTGACGCCGATCACGACCGCGCCTGCCTCGACGAAGTCCTCGAAGCTATCGCGGAACGTGCAGGCCTCCACGGTGCACCCTGGAGTCTCATCCTTCGGATAGAAATAGAGAACCACGGTCTTCTCGCCGCGGAACTGTGACAGCGAGATTGTATCGCCGTTCTGTGTGGTCTTGGTGAAGTCTGGGGCGCTCGCGCCCACGCCGATACTCGTCATGGCCTGCCTCCGGCCGGGAAAGTAGCACCCATGTCCCAGCGACCCTAGTACTCGGCGTCGAAGTGCGGGTCGCGCCTGGCAGGCGAGGACCCAACCGCGTTCGATGTCGCTCGGCTCGAGCGCGTCGTGGGTGGCCATGTTGACCTCGCCGCTCTTGAGCAGGGCCATGCAGCAGCCGCAGTACCCATCTTCGCACGACGAGGGCGGCTTGTGGCCTGCCTTAACCGCCGAAGCAAGTAGCGTCAGGCCCTTCTCGTAGGGCACCTCGTGGGACTGTCCTTCGAGCAACATCTTGAAGGACTCCGGAATCTCGTCGTCGGATTGCTCGGGGACCACGGCAGCGGACGCGTCCTTGCGATCCGGATCGATCGGCGAGATGAACCGTTCGAACTTGGTCTGCCCAGCGTCGATGTTCGCGGCCTTGAAGGCCTCTTCGACGGTGTCCATGTACCCCGTTGGACCACACACGAAGAACTCTCCATCCTCCCATCCGCGAATGTGCTCCTGAACTTCTCCGATCGACATGAGGCCGCTGTCGCTATCGAGATGATGGATGACCTCGAGACGCTCCGGGAACTCGGCAAGCCAAAGGTCGATGTCGCCTTTGAAGATGATCGAATGCTCGTCACGGTTGGCGTAGATGAGCTTCACGTCGCGTGTGGTCGTCCTGAGCGCGGATTTCAAAATCGAGAGGACAGGCGTGACGCCGCTCCCGCCGCCCAGGAGCACGATCCCATGGTCGCCCTCGTTCGAACGCATCACGAAGCGCCCCTCCGGTGGCTGCACGAGAATCGAGTCCCCGACCTTGACGCTGTCGTTGAACCAGTTGGAGATTCGTCCGTCGTCGACCCTCTTCACCGTCACTTTGAGCCAGGGATCGGTCTCCGGCGCGCTCGACAGCGAGTAGCAACGGTGGAGCCGCATACCATCCCAGGGGACCTCAAAAGTCAGAAACTGACCGGCTCGATAGCGGAACGCCTCGCGCAGCGATTCGGGCACCGCGAGGATATAAGACCTCGCATCGTGTGTTTCTTGAACGATTCCAGCTATGTGAAGCTCATGAAAGTCCTCGGGCATCGGCTGGGGCCTCCAACTAGAACGTGTTTCGCTTTATGGCACCGCCACCGTGCGGTCCAGCCGGCGAAGTCAGTGTGGCGGGGGATTTCTGGATCCAGTAGCCTGTGTAGTCCCTGGAGGCCACTTCCTCATGGACCTCACTCCCAACAGACCCCAGATACATGCCTGGCCGATGCCCGTCCGCAAGCGCAAGACCGTAGGAATCGATCTTGGTACCACCAATACGGTGATAGCCCGGAATTTCGCCTCCCTCCCCATTGAGGGGAGCGGCTGCATCATGCCGTCCGCCGTCGCGTTCGCGCCGAACGGAGCCACCCTCTTTGGCAAGGCGGCGCGGCGCCGGCGGGGAATGGATCCGAAGAACACGATCCTTTCCGCCAAGCGTATCATTGGCGCTCGCTGGCACTCGTCCTACACGACCCAGTTTCGCGAGCACTACCCGTACGACCTGGTCGAGGGGCGGGATGGCTGGGCGGTTTTCAAGACCCGCGCTGGCCTCGTGTGTCCCGTCGAAATCGGCCGCACGGTCGTCAGCGGCTTGTGTGCGCTCACCAAATGTCCAGTCCAGGACGTGCACGCCGTCGTGACGGCCCCTGTGGGCTTCGATCAGCGTCGCCGAGAGGCCACGTCACTCGCGGTTTCCAAAGCGAAGTTCGCTTCGGTTCGGGTCATCGAAGAGCCGATCGCCACCGCGCTTGCGTACTTGCATCGCAGCAGCTTGAAGTACGCGTTCGTGTACGACTTGGGTGGAGGCACCTTCGATGCGGCGGTCGTCGATTGCAGCAGCTATCCGTTTCGCGTCATCGGTCACGGCGGCGATGCGTACCTCGGTGGCGATGACGTAGACCGAACCATCGCGCTTCACGTCGCCGACCGGACGCTTGAGCGCGACGGCTGGGACCTCAGCAACGACGCGGTCACTTTCGATCGCCTGGTTCTCGCCTGTGAGCTCGCCAAATGCGAGCTCAGCGAGTCCGAGCAAGCGGCCATCGCGATCCCGAGCGTCGACCCAGCAGCTCCTGAAAGCTGCGGCATCATTCCGATCACCCGCGAAGAAGTACAGCAACTCACCCTGGACCTGGTGCGCCGCACGTTCGCAATGTGCGACGAAGTTCTGGCCCAAGCGGGCGTGAAGGCGCGCGATATGGAGGCGATCTTCTTGGCAGGTGGCAGCACCCTCCTTCCAGGCCTCCGCGGGTACATCGAGTCCTACTTCGGCAAGCGGCCCCGCTTCGATTTGGACCCGATGCAGGTCGTGAGCATGGGCGCCAGCCTGGCCGCCGCGCGCCCCGCCGTCGCAGAGCTCCTCGACCCCTGCGCCTGAACAGCAAAAGGGACAGTCCCCCTGGTCCCAACGGGTTCTGTGGCGCTCAGTTGGACAGCGCCTTGATGACGGCTTCGTCGAGGTGGACGTCCTGCTGTGGGAAGGGGATTCCGATGCCCGCCTCGTCGAGAGAGGCCTTACACGCACGGACCGTGGCTTGCCAGACGTCCCAGAAGTCCTCGGTCTTGCACCAGATTCGCACCTGCCAGTCGACTGACGAACCGCCAAGCCCTTTCAGGAAGACCTGCGGCGCCGGGTCCTTGATCATCCCGGGGATGTTCGCAGCGGCCTTCTCGAGGGCAGCCCGGGTCGCATCCACGTCGGCCGAATATTCGGCGCCCACATCGATATCGACGCGGCGCATCTCGTAGCCCGTGTAGTTGGTGATCGTACTCCCAAAGACGGCACCGTTTGGGATGATTAGCTTCTTGTTGTCGAGCGTTCGAAACTCGCAAGTGAACAGATCGATATGCTCGCAGGTGCCCTTTTCGCCGCTTACCTCGACGAAGTCGCCCACCTTGAAGGGTCGAAACGCCAGGAGCATGATGCCTGCGGCGAAGTTACCGAGCGTGCCTTGGAAGGCCATGCCGACGGCGAAGCCGGCCGCGGCCAACAGGGCGGCGAAGCTCGCGGTCTGAATTCCGAAGACACCAAGGCATCCGAGAACCGCCCCAATCAGAATCAGGTACCGCCCGAGCTTCGCAAAGAACCGCGTCAGGGTTGCATCGAAGTTGCGCTTCTCGAGCGCCGCCCGCACGCCTCGCTCCGTCCAGTTCGCGATGACCCATGCGAAAAAGAGCGCCAGAAGAACGCCTAAGACTTTGGGACCGTACTCAATGAGCGGATCGATGTACTTGCTCGCGTCTACGTCCATGATGCCCCCGCTGGTCGAGCGACTGCTAGCGCAGTAGCTGATCGAGGATGATCAGGTTCTCAGCTTCCACGTCCTCGACGTTTCCATCGGACATGATCATCGCCTTGGCTGCGTCCAGGAACAGTTGCCGGTGCTCTTTTGGAATGTCTGCCGGGTCGAGGTCGTCGGCACGAGGCGGCAGCTCTAGCCACTTCGCGACCTGTTCCTGCTCTTCGTCGTCGAGGCCGAGGCGAACCACCATCTTCACGATGAACTCGCGCTCCGCATCTGCGATCTCGAGGTCCGCCCAGGCAAAGGAGCAGACGAACCTCATCAGTTGAAGCCTGTCTTCCCTGTTGAGAGCGTCCAGCATGCGCCGGACTCTACTCCGACCTGCGACGCAAAACTAGCGAGAAGAGAGCACCGCAAAAGCTGTACGCAGCACAACTTCAAGACGAAGCTACCATGGCGGGTTTTTTAGGCTATGGTGCGGCTCCGATGGCCACCAAAGTGACCATGCCGCAGCTCGGCGAAAGCGTCGTCGAAGGCACGATTGGCAAATGGCTCGTCTCCGTGGGGCAGTCCGTCGCGAAGGACGAGCCAATCGTCGAAATTCTCACCGATAAGGCGGACAGCGAGCTTCCAGCTCCGGTCGCAGGCGTCGTGACCCAGCTGCTCGCGGCCGAAGATGACATCATCGCAGTGGGCGATCCGATTTGTGAGATCGACGAGAACGCGCAGGCTGGTGCAACCCCGCCGGCGGCTTCCGCTGATGCTCCAGCCGTCATGCATACGGGGGATGCGGGCTCCCCTCCGTTGACGTCTCCATCCGTTCGCAAACTTGCACGCGAGAAAGACGTCGACCTCGCGGGCATTCAGGGCTCAGGGGATAGCGGCCGCATCATGCGCGACGACGTAATGGCGGCGATTGGCGCCCCTACCGCACCCGAACGGATGGCGACCCCGCCTCCCCCTCCGCCCGCTCCCCGACCCGCGCAGCCGCCGGCACGTGTCACCGGCCCCTCGGGAGCGTTCCGCTTGCCACCTTATGTCCCGAAAGAAGGCGACGAGCTGGTTCCTTTCACGCGCCGCCGCCGAATCATCGCCGACCACATGGTCTACTCCAAACAGACCGCGCCTGACGTGGTCACGTTTGCCGAGTGCGACCTTCATCGGACGGCTGTGCTGCGAGATCAGCACAAAGGGCATTTCAAGAAAGAGGGCGTCAACCTAACGTATCTCGCGTTTGCCATCGCGGCGACCGCCCGAGCCCTCCGGGAGTTCCCAGAGATCAACTCCCGCGTCCTCGACGACGCGTTTGTCAAGCTCGCCGAAGTGAATGTTGGCATCGCCGTCGACACGGACGAAGGCCTGGTCGTCCCCGTGATCCGCAACACAGACGACCTGACGATTCGCGGCGTAGCCCGCGCGGTCGCCGACGTCGCGGAGCGAGCGCGCTCCGGCAACCTCACACCCAACGACCTCGCCGGCAAAACCTTCGCCATCTCGAACCCCGGCCGCCGAGGCAACCTCGTCGGCGGCGCAATAATCTCCCAGCCCAACGTCGCCATTCTCCGTCTCGGCACGATCAAGAAGCGCGTCGTCGTCATCGAACACGAGGGCGAAGACGTCATGGCGATTCACCCGGTGATGCACATGGCGTTGACGTATGACCATCGGGTGGTGGATGGGGTGCACGCGAATGGGTTTTTGTATCGGATTGCCGAGATTCTCGAATACGGGGACTTCGAGCTCTGAGCGACGGGGGGGGGCAGCGCCAGCGCCAGTGGCAGCGCCAGTGACAGTGACAGTGCCAGTGACAGCGCCAGTGTCAGCGCCAGTGACAGCGCCAGTGTCAGTGTCAGTGACGGTGACGGTGACGGTGACGGTGACGGTGTCAGCGCCAGTGACGGTG
>JAFDFW010000861.1 GCA_019309605.1 Deltaproteobacteria bacterium
CGTTGCTGTCTCAGCAGCTCACGCCAACGAAAACACGAGCCAGCAGGAGCTCCGGCTTCGCGTCGAGGCGCTCGGAGCGTCCGGCAGACTGTCCATCGCCGGCGTCCGCATTACCGCCGTCGATCTGATCGCAGACCTGTACCGGCAAACGCGCTTCGAGCCGGTGTGGACAGATCCCGAGAAGGTCGATGAGCTGTTGCAGGCAATTGCCGCCATGCACCTCGATGGGCTCGACCCGCAGGACTACTATCTGGACCGCTTGACGAAGATGCGCGCGGAAGTGGCGACGCGCCCCGACCCTGCGCTAGAGGCGGACCTCGACATTCTGATGACCGACGCGCTGGCCCGCCTCGCGTACCAGGCGTACTACGGAAAGGTCGACCCGGAGCGCATCGACCACAACAGCATCAATCTCGACCAGACCTGGACCGGCCCCAAAGGTGCTGCCGCCGTGCGCGACTTCCTAGCAAGCGAGTCACTCTTCCGAAGGATCGAGGGGCTCAAGCCCCAGCGGCCGAAGTACGACGCATTTCGTCGGGCTCTGGCGCGGTACCGCGGATACCAGGACGCGGGCGGCTGGACGCGGATTCGCAAGGGTAAGGTGCTGACGCTGGGGAGCAGCGACCGGCGCGTGCCAGCGATTCGGCATCGACTCGCGATGACCGAGGACCTGCCCAAGCCGCTCGACAACGGGGACCCAGTTTACGACGCCGATCTACAGAAGGCCGTGCATCGTTTTCAGGCGCGCCATCAGCTTCCAACCGGCGATTTAGCCTCGAAAACCATCGCCGCGATGAACGTGCCGGTGAGCAAACGGATCGATCAGATACGCGTCAACTTGGAAAGGGCCCGCTGGATGATGCGTGACGTGCCGCCCACCTACGTGGCGGTCAACATCGCAGCGTTCAGCATCTACTTCGTGAAGGACGACAAGCGCGTCTGGGAGAACGAGGCGCAGGTAGGCAAAACCTTCACGCAGACGCCGCTGTTCGTCGATGAGATCGACTACATCGTGCTCAACCCAACCTGGACCGTGCCGCCAAGCGTGCTCGAGCAGACGGTGCTGCCCTCTGCGAAGAAGGATCCGGGCTACATGCAGCGGCGACATCTCCGGGTCTTCGACGACCGCGGCAAACAAGTGCCTGCGAAGTCGATTGATTGGAAACGCTACAAGGCCTCGAACTTCCCCTACACCATTCGACAAGACCCCGGCCCGGACAACGCGCTCGGCGTCGTGAAGTTCATTTTCCCGAACCGGTATCACGTCTATCTGCACGACACGCCCAATCAGCTCGGCTACGACCGGCGCGTCCGCACCATGAGCTGGGGATGTATTCATGTGCAGAACCCGCTGGAGCTCGCCACGGCAGTGATCGACGACCCCAGCTGGAACAGGCAGGCGATCGAGTCGCAGGTAGAGAGCGGCAAGACCAAGACGATCCATCTGGACACGCCCGTGCGGGTCGCCCTTCTCTACTGGACAGTGGAACTGCGCGACGACGGCGCGCTGCGATTCTACCCGGACGTGTACCAGCGCGACGGTCGAGTTCTCCGCGAGCTCAATCGGGCCTTCAAGGCTCGCAAGACGCGCAGACGTGGCAATCGCTAGGCCCCAAGATGAGGCCACGCCGCGCGAACAGGTCCAGAAGCTTCAGTCCAAGCTGGACTCGCTGACCGAAAGCGCAAAGGACGACTGAGACGACGCTGGCACGGACGCCCCAACTATGCGGATGGCGAGCTGGCAGCTCATTCTGGCGGCCCGACCACGATACGCTCGCCCACGCGAACGTGCCGATAGGCGTCCCCGAAGGTTTCCTCGAACATCGCGATGACCTCGTCGCTGCTGTCGTGGCCGCCCACCCCGATCAGTCCGAGGTTTCGCCTACGTAGCTCGTTCATCTCTTCCGTTACCTCGTCCATCGTAATCGGTGAGAGCATCCCGCTGCCGGACGCCAAGAGCCGCTGGGCGTTCAGGCCAAGCAGCTTCAACCGGCCCTCGGGGAC
>JAFDFW010000179.1 GCA_019309605.1 Deltaproteobacteria bacterium
TATGCGGCCTTCCCGGCGACGATCCGTGTCCCGGCGGGAGCTTCTGTCTGACCGGCTGCTGCACCGAAATCGTCGTGCAGTAAGCGGCTATCCGAGGATGTCCGTTACCCGGTGCACGTCGTCGGGATCGGAGGTCGTCGGGACTAGCAAGACATCATCGGCGCCCGCGTCCTTGGCTTGCTGAACCGCGTCTTTGAGGGCCTGCGGTGTCGTCGCGATGCAGATCTGTTTCACACTCTCACGTGCGACCGGCACCATGAAGTTCAGGTAGCGATCGAGGTAGGCATCTAGTTGTTCGCGCGCGTTGGGGCCGAGTGCGTACCAGAAGCCCGTACCGAGCCAGGGTTTTGGCCGGCCGCGCTCTTGCCACGCGCGTCGCGCCGCTTCGAACTGCAGATCCATTTCGGCAGCGGAGGGTCAAAAGCTGAAACCGCAGAGGCCGTCGGCCCACTTCGAGGCGACCTGGATCGACTCGAGCATGAGCGAGCCGGCGAGAAGCTTCGGGCCGCCTTCCTGGACGGGTGCCGGACCCACGGGGAAGGCGCCCTCGACGACTGGCTCACCGCGCCAGACGCTGCGCATCGTTTCGACGCTTTGCGCGAGTCGGCTGAGGCGCTTGCCGAGCGGTGCGTCGACGGACTGGTAGTCCTGGTCTCGTCCACCGACCCCGAGTCCCGCGACGAAGCGTCCGCCCGACAGCACGTCGATTGTCGCAAGCTGCTTGGCGAGCATGACGGGATGATGGAGCATCGGGACGAAGACGCCGCTGATGATTTTCACCCGTTCGGTGAGTACCGCGGCGGCCGCGAGCGCCGCGGTCATGTCCGGGTTGTAGAAGGAGATCCGTTCGCCCGCGGCGATGCTCGCGAAAAAGCCGGCGTCGATACGCTCACACCACTTCAAGAAGGTGTCTCTGTCGAGGCCCGGTGCCATGACCGGAAGGTTCATACCGATTTCCATACGCTCCTCTTTACGGCTCGAACCGGGGCTTTGCACCTCCCCGCCATGCCGTCTAGGACTGGTGGCACCATGCGAAACCCCAAGGATTTCTTCAAACCCATGGCGATCGGGGCCCCAGAGCCCGCGCGGGAGATCCCGTTCCGGCCGTCACGGATGATCCACTTCTTCGATCCGAGCAATCCCAAGATGGCGGCCAAGGTGCCCAGCATCGCCGCGAAGTGCGACGTCATCCTCGGCAACCTCGAGGACGCCGTCCAGGCGGACAAGAAGACCGAGGCCCGCGAGGGCTTCATCAAAATCGCCAAGGAGAACGACTTCGGCGATTGTCAGCTTTGGACTCGGGTCAACAGTCTCGATAGCCCCTGGTTCCTCGATGACATGTGGCAGATCGTCCAGGAGGTTGGCGACAAGGTCGACGTGATCATGGTGCCCAAGGTCGAAGGGCCCTGGGACATCCACTACGTCGACCGACTGCTCGCGCAACTCGAAGCGCGTGCCGGCGTGAAAAGGCCGATTCTCGTACACGCGATTCTCGAGACGGCGCTCGGTGTGGCGAACGTCGAAGAGATCGCCGGCGCCAGCCCACGCATGCAAGGTCTGAGTCTCGGGCCTGCGGACCTCGCGGCATCGCGGCGCATGAAGACGACCCGCGTGGGCGGCGGTCACCCCGGTTACCTCGTCCGCCAGGATCCCGACGCCGACAATCCTGACGCGCCTCGCGCCACCGCACAGCAGGACCTCTGGCACTACACGATCGCGCGCATGGTCGACGCCTGTGTAGCGAACGGCATCTTCGCCTACTACGGGCCATTCGGAGACATCCGCGACACGCTCGCTTGTGAGGACCAGTTCCGGAATGCGTTCCTCCTCGGTTGCGTGGGCGCCTGGTCGCTTCACCCAGTGCAGATCGATATTCAGCCCGCCCGTCGACGAGGTGCTTTGGGCCAAGAGGGTCATCGAAGAGATGGGCGACGGCTCTGGCGCCGTCATGATCGACGGCAAAATGCAGGACGATGCAACGTACAAGCAGTGCCAGGTGATGGTTGGGCTCGCTCGCATGCTCGCCGAAAAGGACGCCGACCTGAAGGCGGCCTACCAGTTCTGAAAGGAGTCACGATGAGTACGCACCATCGTCCACGACGAAGCGTCTTGTACATGCCCGGCGCCAATGCGCGGGCCCTCGATAAGAGCCGCGCGCTTCCGGCAGACGCTTTGATCTTCGATCTCGAGGATGCGGTCGCGCCCGACGCGAAGGCGAACGCCCGCACCCAGGTCATCCAAGCCGTCGAGACCGGAGGCTACGCGAAGCGTGAGATCTTCATCCGCACCAACGGGTTGAACACGCCCTGGGGCTATGACGACTTGGTTGCTGCCGCCAAGGCTGGCCCGGATGCGGTCCTGCTCCCGAAAGTCGAAAGCGCGGAAACGGTGCGGCAGGCCGAGTCGGTCCTACTGTCGCACGGCGCACCGCCCGAGATGGCGATCTGGTGCATGATGGAAACACCCCGCGCGATGCTGCACGCGGAGGAAATTGCAGATGCGAGTCCGCGCCTCGGTGGGCTGGTGATGGGTACCTCGGATCTCGCCAAGGATCTTCAGTCACCGCCCTGGGACTGTGCATCCTGGCGGCGCGCGCTGCGCGAATCGCGATCCTCGATGGGGTCTATCTCGATCTGAATGACCATGAAGGGTTCGTTGATTCTTGTCGCCAGGGAGCGGAGCTAGGCTTCGACGGGAAAACCCTGATCCATCCGAAGCAGCTCGCGGCCGCAAACGAGGTGTTCGCGCCCTCCGAAGATGAGCTCAGGCTTTCCCGACGAATCATCGACGCCTATGCAGAGGCCGAAGCCCAGGGCAAGGGCGTGGTCCTGGTGGATGGCAAACTCATCGAGAGGCTGCACGTCGACCATGCCAAGCGTGTGGTTGCGCTGGCCGAAGCGATCGCGGCATAGACTCGAACGAGAAGAACGGCTAATCTCGGCCCTCCAATATGCGCTTTTACGAATTCGAAACGAAGCAACTCCTCAAGAAACACCGGATTCCGCTGGTTCAGAGCGAGCTTGCAAAGACCGCCGATGAGGCAGAAAAGCTCGCCTCGCATATAGGCGGCCCCGTCATCCTGAAGGCCCAGGCCATCGCGCCCGGTCTCGCCGCTGCATCGATGAGGGAGGTGTCGGACTCCGCCGGCGCAAAGGCCGCCGCGACCGAGCTCCTCGGGCTCGACGATGGTGGCCGTAAGCCCAACGGCATTCTCGTCGAGGCGAGACCGACCGGCGAGACGGTCTACAGCCTGAGCTTCACTTATGACGGGACCACCAAGCGTCCCGTGGTTGCGGCAGCCGACATGGCCGGGAAGATCGACGACCTCGGGGATACTCACCCCGAACGCATCGTCCGTCGTCACTTCTCGGCGCTCTATCCGTTCTCCGACTACATCGCCAAAGAGCTCGCCAAGTCGCTCGCGCTCGAGGGCAACGACCTCAAGCGCATGACGCGCATCGTGTCCGGGCTCGCGCGGCTCTTTCTCGAATACGACCTGGCCGATCTCGACGTCAGGTCACTGGTCAAGCTCGGTGACGGGAACTTCGTCGTGCTCGACGTCGAGGCCGACCTCGAGATCGAAGCACGCCATCGGCAAAGGCCGATGCTCGACGAGCTCGGATTCGCAAAAGAGGACCTACGACAGGTGCGTGAACCCACCGAGTTCGAGCTCGAGGGCGCGCGGATCGACGACGAAGATCCTCGGGGCATCATCAGCCCAATCGCTGAGTTCGACGGCAACATCGGCTTGGTCATTGGCGCCGGTGGCGGTTCGCTGACCCTGACCGACGCAGTACGAAAGCATGGCGGCCGACCGGCCAACTATGCGGCGATCGGCGGCAACCCGAGCGTCGACAAGGCTCGGAGGCTTACCAAGCTGGTGCTCACGAAACCGGGTGTCGACAAGATTGCGGTGATGTCCAATGTGGTGTCCAATACACGCGCCGACCTCGTCGCGCGCGGCGTGATCAAGGGCATCACCGAGTTGGGTTTCGAGCCCGCGGACAAGATCTTGATCTTCCGGGTCCCCGGAGCATGGGAGGCCGACGCAGCCAAGATCCTCAAGAAGTACGGCGTCGAGTACTGCGATCGCACGGTTTCGATCAGCGAAGCGGCCCGACGTGCCGTTGAGAAAGTTGGGTAGAGGGATCCGCAATGGCTGTCATCGTTCACGAAGACTTTCAATTCATCGTTCAAGGCATCACCGGGCGTGAAGCGCTGAACTTCACTCGCGAGTGCTTGCAGTACGGCTCGAAGATCATCGGTGGCGTCACACCCGGCAAGGGTGGCCGTGAGGTGTATGGCGTTCCGGTTTACGACACGGTCCGCGAGATCACCGAGAAGCAAAGAGTCGATGGGACCATCATCACAGTGCCGCTCGCCTTTGCTCCGGATGCCGCATACGAGGCGATTGACGCCGGCATCAAAGAGGTGATCATCATCACCGAAGGCATCCCGCGCAAAGACGCGTCCGCCGTCGTCGAGTACGCAGCGCTCCACGGGGCTCGAGTCATTGGCCCAAACTGCCTGGGTGTCATCGTGCCCGACGTCTGCCGCTTTGGGAGCCTTGGTGGACCCGCGGTCGACTGCCGCAAGGCCTTCAAGCCAGGGGTCGTCGGCGTGATGTCGCGTTCCGGCGGGATGACCACCGAGATCTGCAACGCACTGACCCTCTCTGGGCTCGGCGTGAGCACAGCGATTTCGATCGGTGGTGACCCGGTGATCGGCTCGACTTACGTCGACCTGATTCCCTTGTTCGAAGCGGACAAAGATACCAAAGCGGTGGTCATCTACGCCGAGCCCGGCGGCACCGCCGAAGCGGAGCTCGCACGCTGGACCCAGGAAAACAACAGCCGCCTTCCCATCGTGGCATTCGTGGCGGGTCGCTTCATGGACGAAATGCCCGGCATGAGCTTCGGCCACGCGGGGACGGTCGTGAACAAGAAGGTAGACTCCCCGGCCGACAAAATGCGCCGGATGCGAGAGGCCGGGATTTCCGTGGCAGAAGAGATCGGCGACATTCCTAACCTCGTCCGAGAGCGCATCGGCAACTGAGCGACAGAGGAACCACCATGGCTATGTTCATACGCGTAGATGTCGACAACAGCATCATCGAGAAGGCCCCCGGCTTGGCCGACAAACTCGTCGAAGTCTGCCCCGTAAAGATCTTCAAGCCGGCCCCCCAAGCAAACGCCGTAGAAGTCGTCGAAGAAAACGTAGACGAATGCACCCTCTGCGACCTATGCATGCAAGCCTCCCCCCAAGGCGTCCACGTAATCAAACTATACGAATAGGGGACACTCTCCACCCCGACAACCCCGCGAATTCACACCGTTCCTGCGACAAAGATCGCAACGTGATAGACGGGTAGTCGTTGCGATCTTTGTCTTAGAAGCGCTGTGGTATCGGGTAGTTGGAGACCCGGAGAGTGTCCCCTATGCGCGACTGGCGCTGCTCCTCCTGCGTCACTCCCACACGGTGGGGGCGCGCCGGTACGTTGCGTTCAGTGCATCGACGAAGCTGCGGTCGCGTAGCGGGTCTGTCGGCCGTTCGATCGACGTTCCCTTCGCTGCCAGATCCGTGAGCAAGATCTCAACGACGTCCTCGAGCTCCAAATCATCTTGGTGACTCTGGTGCAGCACTTGCTGCTCCTCGTCCGCAAACACCTGTGCCTTCCACGAAACGCTCACGCGAACATCCTCGACGTCGTACCGCGCACGGGCATCGCCTTGCTCGACGACTTCCCACAGGCCCTTGGGAAGCGTGCGCTCGTCGGGGCCAACCGCCTCGACGCGATGGAACATGTAGTCGTTGTCGCCGACGACGGCTGAGTTGCTGATGCACGGGCGGCTGATCGGGGACTGATCGGGACCGTCCGGCCAATAGGTGAAGCCGCCGCCTTCGCCCTCATAGTACCATGCAACCGCGGTGACGCTTGGCACATACCAGCGTTCGAACAGCCCGGACTTCAGCATCGTAGCCAATAGCCAAACCGGATAGCGGGTTCGATCGTTCCCGCGGAACGCTGGTATATCGACGTGTCCCGGATCGACCTGCGCGATCGGCGGGTTGAGATTGACGTACACGATCTGCGGGACGATGACCCCTCCCTCGAACATGTGCTGCGAAAGACTTCGGCTCCGTCGACCAGTGGCTCGTCATACGCCCAGTCCCCGCGGAACCACGGAGCGATGAACATCGGGCGATTCTTGCGCCCCCGCTTGCCCGCGTCACTGAGCGCGGCCATCTCCGAGAGGTTCGTCACGTACCGTTGCACCGTCCAATACGGGGCGCCTCGAACCAACAGCTCGCGAACGACCGAGGGGTCGGGGAGCACGCGATCGATGACAATGGGGGCTCTCGGCTGGTCGAAGCTCACGTGGGCGTTATAGCAGTCAGGGTCCCACTTACTGGGACCGCTGGCCGCTGCCTCGACTCGATTTCTCCATGAATTCGGCCTTCTTGCGGCCGGGGGCTTGCACAACCTCGCTTTCGCGGTATCCGGCGCGTGGCAAATCGACCGATCGGACGAGCAAAACGATGAAAGACCTCAGTAAATACCGAAACATCGGCATCTTCGCCCACGTGGACGCCGGTAAAACGACGACCACCGAGCGCATCCTCAAGCTTACCGGCAAGATTCATAAAATTGGCGAGGTGCACGACGGTGCGGCCACCACCGATTTCATGGAGCAGGAGCAAGAGCGCGGCATCACGATTCAGTCCGCAGCGACGACGTGCTTTTGGGACGACTACCAGCTGAACATCATCGACACCCCCGGACACGTCGACTTCACGATCGAGGTTTATCGGTCCCTCAAGGTGCTCGACGGTGGTGTGGGCGTGTTCTGTGGTTCGGGCGGGGTCGAGCCTCAGTCCGAAACCAACTGGCGTTACGCAAACGACTCCAAGGTCGCGCGTCTGATCTTCGTCAACAAGCTCGATCGCTTGGGTGCAGACTTCTACCGCGTCGTCGACCAGATCAAGAACATCCTCGGCGCCAAGCCGCTCGTCATGGTGCTCCCCATCGGCACCGAGGCCGAGTTCGCCGGCGTCGTCGACCTAATCACGCGGAAGGCGTACGTCTGGGATGACTCCGGCCAGCCGGAGAACTTCGAGGTGCAGGAAGTCCCCGAAGACATGAAGGAGCTCGTCGAGAAGTATCGGTTCGAGCTCATCGAGACCGCCATCGAGCAAGACGACGAGGCGATGGAACAGTACCTCGAGGGCAATGAGCCCGACGTCGAGACGATCAAGAAGTGCGTCCGTATCGGCACGCGCGACCTCGAGTTTTTCCCCACTTTCTGTGGGTCTGCTTTCAAGAACAAGGGCATCCAGCAGGTGCTCAACGCTGTCGTCGACTACTTGCCCGATCCGACCGAGGTTCCGCCTCAGCCCGAGGTCGACCTCGAAGGTCACGAAACGGGAGAGTTCGCGCTCGTCGATCCGAGCCGGCCAGTGCGCGCACTTGCCTTCAAGATCATGGAGGACCGCTTCGGAGCGCTGACGTTCACCCGTATCTACTCAGGCACGATCAACAAGGGCGACACCCTGGTCAACACCTTCACCGGCAAGAACGAGCGCATCGGCCGCATGGTCGAGATGCACGCGGACGACCGAACGATCGTGGATTCGGCGCAAGCCGGCGACATCGTGGCCATGGTTGGCCTCAAGGATGTCCGTACCGGCCACACGCTTGCGGACCAGAAGAATCCCGCGACGCTCGAGCCGATGGTGTTCCCTGACCCGGTAATTTCGCTTGCGATCAGCACGAAGGACAAGGCCATGAGCGAGAAGCTCGGCACGGCCCTCGGCAAGATGGTCGCGGAGGATCCGTCCTTCCACGTGGAGGTCGACCAGGAGTCCGGCGAGACGATTCTCAAGGGCATGGGCGAGCTCCATCTCGACATCAAGGTCGACATTCTTCGCCGTAGCCACGGAGTTGCGGTCGATGTCGGCGCTCCGCAGGTCGCCTACCGCGAAACCGTGACGCAGGCGATCGAGGACAGCTACACGCACAAGAAGCAGACTGGTGGTTCTGGTCAGTTCGCCAAGATCGAATACAGCATCGAGCCCACCGAGCCCGGCGAAGGCTTCGTCTTCGAATCCAAGATCGTCGGCGGCAAGATCCCGAAGGAGTTCATTCCCGCCGTCGAGAAGGGCTTCAAGGTCATGAAGGAGGAGGGGCCCCTGTGTGGATTCCCTCTGCTCGACTTCAAGGTTACGCTGCAGGATGGCGGGTTCCACGCGGTCGATTCGTCGCAGATGGCGTTCGAGACAGCCGCGAGGGCAGCCTTCCGCCAGAGCATGCCCAAGGCTGGGCCGCAGCTCCTCGAGCCGATCATGAAGGTCGACGTCTTCGTGCCCGACGCCAATGTGGGCGATGTCATCGGAGACCTCAATCGTCGCCGCGGCATGGTGAACTCTCAGGAAAAGGGTCACACCAACGTCCGCATCAAGGCAGACGTTCCCCTCAGCGAGATGTTCGGCTACATCGGCGACCTGCGCTCCGCCACTTCGGGCCGCGGTCAGTTCTCGATGGAGTTCAGCAACTACGCGCCGGTTCCGCGGAACATCCTCGAGAAGGTTCAGGTCGAGGTCGCCGAGCGCAAGGCGGCGAAGAAGAAGTAAGCCTCATCCACTCCTCAAACTGAAAAGGCTCGCCATCATCGGCGAGCTTTTTTCGGTCCAAGCTCTTATCCCGCGAGCTCTCGCTTGATTACCTTCCCCGTAGCGTTGCGGGGAAGGGCAGCGATGAACACCACCTCGCGAGGGACCTTGTAGCTTGCGAGGCCTTGTTTCACGTGCGCCTTCACCTCGTCTTCGCTGAGGCTGGGGCCCGCCTTGAGGACGACGAATGCCTTGAGCCGCTGACCCCATTCCGGGTCGCTCACTCCGATGACGGCCACCTCTTCGACCCGCTCGTGCTCTGCGATCAGGTCTTCCACCTCGCGCGGGAATACGTTCTCACCGCCCGAGACGATCATGTCGTCGTCACGCCCGTCGATGAAGAGACGCCCGTTCTCGTCGAAGTGTCCGACGTCGCCGCTGCTGACCATCGAGCCGAGGCGTTCCTTGTCATCACCGCTGGTGTAGCCCTCGAACGAGATGGCATTGGCCACGAAGATTCGGCCTGTCTGCCCGGTCGGAAGTGGCTCTCCTTGGTTATCGAGGATCTTCACGACCGCGCCCAAAGGCGGCTTGCCTGCGGTCCCAGGTGCGGCCCGCATATCCTCTGGGCTTGCAACCGATGCCATGGCGACTTCGGTGGACCCGTAGAAATTGTAGAGGTTGTCTCCAAAGGCATCCATCCAGTCGGTGGCGAGGTGACCGGGCAGGGCAGAGCCGCTCGCAGCCGTGACGCGAAGCGAGCTGAGGTCGTACTTCTTCTTCACCTCATCCGGCAATCCGAGCATGCGTTGCATCATGATCGGAACGACCGCGAGCGAAGTGCATTTGTGCTCTGCAACGGCGCGCAAGGTGGCTTCGGGATCGAAGCGCCGAGTCAGCACGTAAGTCGAGCCGAGCATGAGGCCCATCTGAAACTGCCCGAGGCCCCACGAGTGAAAGATGGGTGCCGCGATCATCGTGCGTTCACCACTTCGTAGCGGGAGCGCGGACAACATCGACGCCATCGGAAGCATCCCTTTCGGAGAGCCGCGCTTGGCTCCTTTTGGGGTACCCGTGGTGCCCGAGGTTAGCATCGTGAAGCGCGACTCGATGTTAGGCGGCTCGACGTTGTCGTCGGCGTGGCTCGAAATCACGTGCTCGATGCTGGGGTCGCTGCCCGAGCCGTACACGACGAATCGGGGCATCTCCTGAAGGTCTTCCAGCAGATTCGCGAACTCTTCGTCGTAGAGGAGGGCGCTGACCTTCTCTCGGCGGCTCACCTCAGTGAGCTGTGGCGCCGCGAACATCGTATTCAACAGAACGATGTTGGCGCCCACTTTACAGCAAGCGAAGATCGTTTCGATGAACTGCCGATGATTGCGGCACATGAGTCCGACCACGTCACCGGGCGACACCCCCGCCTCCTGAAGCCCGCGCGCCAAGGCATTCGAGTGCCGATTCACCTCGTCGAAGGTTGCCGAGCCTTCATCGTCGATGACGGCCACGGCATCGGGCTGCTTGATCGCCCCCGCGACGATTCCCATCGCGGGCGATCGGCCCCAGGCCTTTGCAAGCTTGGCGATGCGCACCGTCTTGTCGGGCCGCATCGGCTTGAAGATTCCGGCCCGATACAGCACCCGGACCACCTCTAGTTTTTGACCGAAATTTCCCACGACGGGCAGCCTAGCCCGGCTCGGCGGAAACGACTAGTCGGGCTAGGCTGCCCTACGCCGCACTAGTACCGAAAGACGTATTCGACCCAGAGCCAGTGCTCGGGATTTGGCACCCGCGCCGTCGTCGATTCACGCTGGTCGAGGAACACGCGAAAGTCGTAGCGAACGCGCAGTGTGTCGCGCTCGCGCACGCTCAGTGCCGCATCGAGGTACGCCCACAACGCTTGTGGGAGGCGATGATTGTCCCAGATGTCCTCGAAGTCGTAGCGCATGCGGAGCCGAAGGCGGAGGATGTCGATGGGCCGGGTGGTCACGTTCAGGATGGCAGCCACGTCTTGCTGAAGGCGCACGCCTCCGAGCGTTGCACCCACCCAGCGGTGCTGAAACTGAGCCGACAGCGTCAGCCGCGGAATGGGCTCGTAGCCGAGCCGGGTCGCCAGGAGAAACCGATTCGCCCCGCTGTTGCGGTACTCCGTCCACAGCGCCCAAGCCCACGACGAGCCGATCTGCACGTCCGTGCGCGCAAAGACCAGACCGTTGAGCCTGCCGGACGAGAGTCGACGCCATCCATCCACTACGGTGCGCACGGCGACCCTCGGTCCGAGTTGGGTGGTCGCGCGAAGGCGAAGGCCGGTCTCGTCCCTCGCTCGTAGTCCGTCGAGCTCGTCTGGCGCCGACACGGGCCGCGCGTACGGATTGACGTACCTCGACCCGTAGTAGCGAGCCGACACGTCGACCTCGGCGGCTGACAGCGTCGTCACGCTTCGTATGACCGCCCCGTAACCGCCGCCGCCGCCAACCTGCGAATCGAAGCTCCGCGCGACTTCGGCGAAGAAGTCTTGCGCGCCGAAGCCGAAAGCGCCGTCCACGCCGACTGCTCCAAAGGGGCCCCCGAATGGCTTGCGTGAAAACTCCTGGAACCCGAGTTGGGCGAGTTGGGCTCCTGAGACGAGCCACTTCGGTACCGATCCATAGCCGGTGAGCCCGACGTGCGCCCGATCATGCCAGAAGTAGCTCGTGTTCGCCCCGGCGAGGCCCTCGGTGTACATCGCCGGCAAGGTCGCAAAGGCGGCCGTGCTCGCCGGCGCGCTCGGATCGCCAGTTCGCACGTAGACCGGAGGTGCTGCGCATGCAGGGTCCTCGTCGCGACGCGGGTCGTCGCACGCCATCGCATTGACGACCTCGATCTG
>JAFDFW010000862.1 GCA_019309605.1 Deltaproteobacteria bacterium
CTGATGAACCGGGCGCGGTCGCTCATGCGGGCGGAGCGGGCCAAGAGAGCGGGTGTGAATCTCAAAGCGCCGGACATGGTCGAGCGCACGCTGGGCATGGCAAGGGTCTGGACGGGCTACTACGCGCGCATGGATACCGAACCGGATCGCGTGCAGGCCTTGTTCGATCGCGTTGCGGCTTACGACCAGGCGCTCCTGGAGGTCAAGCTCGACGACGACGACCTCGACAAGCCGCCACCGATCGAGTCCAAGTGGCTGCCCGTCCTCCTGGCGGCCCAGGCCGCGGTCGTGTTCCTGGTGTTTCCTCCCATTCTCGTCTTGGGGTCGTTGATCAACGCGGGACCCTACTTCCTGACCAACTTGATCTCGCGCGTCGCATCGAAGCAATACAAGGACACCGCCACGGTCAAGCTGCTCGCCGGTCTCGTCCTGTTCCCACTCGCATGGTTGACGGCTGCCCTCCTCGTCGGCTTGGGTCAGATCGAGCTGCACGAGTCGTTCGTCGGCATTCCTCGTGCGCCATGGGCGGCGGGCATCACCACCTTTCTGATCGGGGCGTTCGGAGGCGCATTGGCGTTGGGCTACCTAGAGTTGGTGAGGCGCACCTGGACCTCGATCAAGATCCGCGCGAAGCGCCAATGGGGGTCGACGATCATCCGCCAGCTGTCCGCCGAGCGAGCTGCGCTCTATGAAGCAATCGAAGAAATTCGAGAGGGCCTCGACTTACCCGGGGACGTGCTTGCGGACGGCCGAGTCGGAACAGACGAGTTTGCGCTCGATTCGGACGACATGCCCTAACCGCCCTGCCCCTTCCAGGGGATGTCTTCCACGCCGGCCATGTGATTGGCGTAGCGGGCGAGGACGAAGAGCAAGTCGCTCAAGCGGTTGACGTACCGGAAAAGCTCTCCGCGCAAGCTTTCCTGTGCGCCCAAGGCAACGAGCGAGCGCTCAGCGCGACGACACACGCAGCGCGCGAGGTGGAAACGGGCCGCACCTTCGCTTCCCCCAGGCAGAACAAACGAGGTCAGCGCGGGCGGGCCTTGTTCGTATTCGTCGATCGCCCGTTCGAGGGCTTCGACTTGAGGCTCCTCGATGAGCGGCATCGTGCCTTTTTGTTTACGGTCCTCTGTCGAGCCGAGCTCTGCACCGACTTCGAACAGGTCGTTCTGAATCTGATTGAGCAGTGCATCGAGATCGGGGTCCGACACTGGTACGCGCGCCCAACCGACGCCGCTGTTCAGCTCGTCGACCTCGCCGTACGCCTCGACGCGGAGCGAGGCCTTGGACACTCGGGCGCCACCGAAGAGTCCGGTTTCGCCTGCATCACCCGTCTTCGTGTAGATTTTCATGCGTCGGTGCCTCCGCTGGAAAAGCAATCGCCAACCGCAACCCCGCGCCCGCTTGCGAAGGCGCGCGCGTCGACCCGTTTCCGGCCGCTCTCTTGAAGCTCTTGGATTTCTAGCGTGCCCTCCGCGCAAGCGACCAGGATGCCTTCCGGGTCAAGCGCGATCACTTGCCCAGGCGCCGCGCCTTCGGGATCGAGCGTGGACGCTATGGTGCGATGCACTTTGATGCGCCGCTCTCCGAGAACCGTATGTGCGCCAGGCCAAGGATTCATGCCACGGATCTGATTATGCACCGCCTTCGCCGGTTTGTTCCAGTCGATACGGCCGTGCTCCTTCTTGAGGAGAGGCGCCATCGTCACTGAAGCCGATCGCTCAGCGTGGCGGCGTCGTCGTCCGGTGCAATGGGCGTCGAGGCCCTCGCGAGGATCGCGCCCGAGTCCATGCCCTCGTCGACCTGCATCAGGGTGACGCCCGTCTGCTCGTCTCCGTGGACGATCGACCATTGAATCGGCGCCGCGCCACGCCAGCGAGGCAGCAAGGACGCATGAACGTTGACGCAGCCGGTTCGCGGCGCGTCGAGCACCGCTCGCGGGAGAATCCGGCCATAGGCCACCACGACAGCAACGTCGGCATCGAGCGCTCGAAGCTTCTCCGCAAACTCGGCGGTTCGGACTTTCTTGGGCTGCCACACTTCGAGCCCGAGCTCGAGCGCGCGCTTCTTC
>JAFDFW010000015.1 GCA_019309605.1 Deltaproteobacteria bacterium
AACGCGCAGTTCGTCGCGGAGCAGAACAACCGGGTCGAAGAGGAAACCGTTGCCCGGGTTCGGAACATGATTCGCGACGATCAGATGCCGGCCCCGGACCGCCAGGAGAAGCCGTCGGACACGCTGGAAGAGCAGGGCAATGCGCGCGAGCAACAGATCGCCGAGGCTCGCAACAAGGAGGGAAGCGACGCGCGCAAGGTCACCGAGGAGGAAGCCAGCCGTAAGCGACCCGACAAGGCCATCGAGGCGGACCCCATCAAGGCTCAACGCGTGTCGCGTCAGGCGCCAGACGGAAAGCAATCGGACGCCTCCGGTGATCGGGCCGGCCAAGCAGCCGACGAGACCATCACGATCACCGACGCAGCGGGGACATTCAGCGTCCGGCGCCCGAGCGATGCCGGGGAGGGCGGTGGCGCACGTGCGAAGGGGCGCGGCCCGGGCGGCACAATCGCTTGGTCCCAGTACGAGGCGGCCGTTGGCTCGGACAAGCTCGAAGAGGATCGCCGCGCGTACCTGGCCGAGCGCAAGTCGTCACAGCACGGCATCGCACGCGAGAAGACCTGGAAAGAGTTCCGCGCTGCGATCGAGAACTACGTTCCCGGTGTGAAGCCCGGCGCGACCACGGCGCTCAATGCGGCGGCATCACCATTCGCGACGTACATTGCCGCCGTTCACCGGCGGATCCACCAGGAGTTCGCCGACGGGTTCTTGCGGAGCCTGCCGATCGGCGGAAGCCCCTATCAAGACCCAACGCTGATGACGAAGCTCGAGATCGTGCTCAATCGCGACGGCTCGGTGCATCGAATCGGGATTGTCCGATCGAGCGGCCTGTTGCCTTTCGACTTTGGGGCGTTCAACTCGGTGCTCCGAGGGCAGCCGTACGCACCGGCGCCCTCGTCAATTCTCAGCGGGGATGGGCGCGTGTATTTCCACTGGGGCTTCTATCGGAACCAGCGTCAGTGCGGCACGTTCAATGCCGAGCCTTACATTCTTCCGAACCCCAGGGGCATGCCCGCGCGGCAGGACGGTCTGACCGATGCGCCCGACTGGGAGACCGTCGTTCCCGCAAATGCGCGGCCTACCTGGCGCACACGGGAAGAGGAATCGAAGGAAGAAGACGAGCCCAAGCGGCCGCCCGAGAAGTCTCCGCCTGCGCAGCCTAAGGAGCAAGAAGAGGAGGCGCCCAAGGCTCCGCCGCCACCGCCCGGCTCCGGCCTCGGATGACCCAAGATACCGAGCTGACCGCCGAGCTGACCGCTCGGGTCAAAGCAGAGGCCGGTGCGGTGGGGTTTGCGCGCGTCGGCGTCGCGGAGGCGCAGGCCTTGGAGGAGGAGGCCGTGCACCTCGATGCGTGGCTAGCCGCCGGGCGTCACGGGCAGATGTCATGGATGGCAGAGACCGCATCCGTGCGGAAGGACCCGCGCAACCCGAACATGCTCGAGAACGCCAAGAGCGTGATCGTGATGGCGGCGCCTTACGTCCAGCGCGACGGCTTCGAAGGGCCGCCTCCGGGGCGCATTGCGAAATACGCGGTGGGGCGCGACTACCACAACGTGCTCACGAAGAAGGGCCGCAAGGTGGCGCGGGTGCTGCAGGAAGCAGGGTTCGTCGCCCGCGTTGCGGTGGATTCCAAACCGGTGTTCGAGCGCGCGTGGGCGGAGCGGGCGGGCATCGGCTTCGTCGGGAAGAACTGTTGCCTGATCATTCCCGGGGTCGGCTCGCATGCCTTCCTTGCCTGTGTGGTCACGACCGCTCCGCTGAGGCCGGACGAGCCGATGACCCGTCGTTGCGGGAGCTGCACTTTGTGTCTCGACGCGTGTCCCACTCGGGCTTTCTCCGGTCCGCGGAGCCTCGACGCTCGCAAGTGCATCTCGTACCTGACCATCGAGCACCGTGGAGCGATTCCGGCCCAGCATCGGAAGGCGCTGGGCCCGTGGATGTTCGGGTGCGACGTCTGCCAGGACGTCTGTCCGTATAATCAAACCGCGGGCGCAGCGGACGCTTCGCTCGACGCCTTCGCCCCAGGCGACCGGTGGAGTGGGATCGACCTTGCGAGGCTTCTTCAGATGACTGAGGACGGATTTCGCGCATGGGCCGAAGGCTCGCCGGTGAAGCGTGCTCACCACGAGGGTTTGGCGCGCAATGTCGCGCTGGTCTTGGGGAATCGCGGTGAGGAGATCCACCTGCCGGTACTGGACGATGCGCAGCGGAATCATCCTTCACAAGTGGTGCGGGAGGCGGCGGAGTGGGCGCGCAACGAGCTCAAGCGTCGACTGGCTGTCTCAGAATAGCCTCGAGCGCTTCGAGTAGCGGCAGGAGCCCCTCATTGCTTGCCGAGCTGATCGCGAACACCTGAAAGCCTCGAGGCTCGAGCGCCTTGCGGACCTCTTCGTAGGCTTCGCGAGCCTCGGGTAGGTCGCACTTGCTAACCGCAACTAGCATCGGCCGCTCCAACAGTCCGGGGTCGAATTGTCCGAGCTCCGCTATGAGCGCGTCGAAGTCCGCCACAGGGTCGCGTTCAGGGTCGGGGTCCACGCTCAGCATGTGCAGCAGCACCTCGGTCCGCTCGACATGCTTCAGGAACCGGAGGCCGAGCCCCGCGCCTTCCGACGCCCCTTCGATGATTCCGGGAATGTCTGCGATGACGAACGTGCGGTCGACACCGAGTGAGACGACGCCGAGGTTTGGGACCAGCGTGGTGAACGGGTAGTCGGCGACCTTGGGGCGCGCCCGGGAAACCGTCGCGATGAAGGTGCTCTTGCCGACATTGGGGAAGCCCACGATGCCGATGTCGGCGAGGAGTTTGAGCACGAGCCGGATCTTCTTGCGCTCGCCAGGGGTGCCGGGCTGGGAGCGGCGCGGCGCGCGGTCGTGTGGCGTCGCGAACTTGATGTTACCGCGGCCACCTTGACCGCCTTGGGCGACCACGAGCTCCGCGCCGGACTCGCGGAGGTCCGCGAGGAGGGCGTTGCTGTCTTGCTCGTAGACCTGCGTGCCTACCGGGACATGAATCCGAACGTCTCCGCCCGCCTTGCCGAACTGGTCCTTGCCGCGACCGTTTTCGCCGCGCTCGGCGCGCACGATCCTCCTATAACGGAGATCGAACAAGGTCGAGAACCGGTCGTGCGCGACCAGGATGACGCTCCCTCCGCGTCCGCCATCGCCGCCCGACGGGCCGCCGAGCGGGACGAATTTCTCCCGCCGAAACGCGATCGCGCCCTTGCCACCGTCGCCCGCGGCGACCTCCAGCGTTACCTCATCGACGAAGTCCACGCTCGTCAGTACGTCGGCCTCTTTGTCGGAGCAACCGACTTGGTGCTCGAAGAAATCGGCGGGAGGCGTACACTGCGCAAGTGCTGAGTGCTTCAGGCGACTCGGAATCGGCATCTTCCAATGCCAGGTTCATCCAAGCTTTGGCTGCCAACAGCTTGGAAACAGTAAGGTTAACCGAGTTGCTCAGTGTTTCCCCTGGAGATGAGACGGCCCGCGGGGCGCTTGCGGAGCATCTGTCCGACCTTCGGCGAGCCGCCCGCGAGCTCGGGTACGTGCACCTCGAGGCGGCGCTGGCCGAGGGACTGTCCCGCCTCGAGAAGGACTCCTTTGGGCTGGGGTCGCTGGTCACCGTCCGGGCGCTCGCGTGGCGGTACGAGTCCCTTGCCGCGATGCCAAGCCAGTCCGGCACGCATCAGGTGCTGGAGGAAGGGCCGCCACGTGCCCAGGTGAGCCTCCGCGGGCGTCGGGTGTTGGTGGCCCACGACGAAGCCGAGGTTCGGTGGTTCTACGTCGGGGTCCTTCGCGAGGCGGGCGCCCGCGTCATCGAGGCGCGTGACGGGGTCCACGCGCTCGAGCTCGCTCTCGACGCCTCGCCGGACTTGGTACTGGCCGACATCAGCATGCCGCGCCTCGACGGGTTTGGGCTTTCCGCTGCGCTTCGGCGCAAGCCTGCGCTCGATGGCGTCCCTGTCGTACTGTTATCTAAGCGCGTCTCGGCCCATCAGCTTCTCGACCGGGTCTCTCGCGCGCTCGAGCCTCTGATTCTGCTCGAGGAGCTGTTGAAGACCGACCGGGAGGCCAGCGGGGATCTGGAAGAGCTCGGGGTATCGGGACTGCTGAAGGCGACGCGCAGGCTTCGTCCGAATGCGAGCGTCGTCCTCCAAGATCCATGGAGCCTATTCGACCTCGAGCTTCGCGAGGGGCGCATCGTCGGCGCGACCAGGACTGCTATCGATGGCCGGGTCACCCAGGGTGTGGCGGCGTTCCCAGCGCTCGTCGGGATGAGCTCTGGGCGCTTCATCGTGGCGAAGAGCTCGGGCGCCAAACGCGGGGAGGAGCGAGAATCGCTAGACGCTTCGTTTGCCCAAGCGACCCATCGTCTGGGCGTTCTCCTTAGTGAGATGGCAGCCCATCCGGACTGCCGTGTCGAGCTCGATCAGGATGTGTTGGACACGTATGTGCGTCATTCGCCAGTCGGCGTTCAGCGATTGATCACGCGCCTCGTTGCGGGCGAGCCGCTTCGCGTCCTATGGGAATCGGGGGATGGGTCTCAGGGCGTGGTCGATGCGGTATTGGTGACACTAGCGAGGCAGGGGGCGATCCAGGAAGTGAGGGTCCCGGCGCTCGCGTCCGATGAGGGACCGGCGGCAGAGCTCCTGCCGGAACCGCGCCCCGAGTTGATCGGATCGGAGATCCAGCAAGACTCCGCGTCCGTGGCCGATCCCGTCGAGCGCGAGAACATCAGGGCGCAGTTCGCGGTCGCCATGCATCGTGAGCCCGCCAACCAGGTGTCGGCCGGGGGTCATCCGATCTGGCGGCTGAGTGCCGGTACCGCTGCGGCAAGTCGCGAGACTGGCTCTGGGTTCAGCATGGAAGTGCAGACTACGCCACGCTTATTGGGTTTGGCATTTGCAATCCTGTTGTCGGCGACCGTAGCGTTGCTCATCTGGCGTCAGCTGACGCCGACGGGTGCAGCGCGCGTCGTTGTACCCGTCCCGGTTCCGATTCGGGCCCCGGCCGCGCACGAACAGGCGGCTTCGGAGGCTCGGGCGGCAAGGCCTCCGGCGTCATCGAGCGGGCGCGGCGTCTCGGCGTTCTCTGGAAGTATCCGGGCAGGGGTCGACCCGTCCTTGGAGGTCGCTGAAGGGCAAGGCGTGTTGGAGCTCATCGGTCCGGGCGATGTGAGCGTCGAGGTCGACGGCGTCGACCGGGGCCCGCTTCCGGTGACGCTCGTGCTGCGCGAGGGTCGACACGCTGTGCGGTATCGCGTCGGCCCTAGGTCGACCTACCGTTTCTACTACGTGAACGAGGGTGCGACCCGAGGGTTGAGCGTCCTCACCCAGGCGGGTGGTTTAGTTGACGCTCGCTGAAGCTGCGTGCTAACCGCAGCAAGGTTGCTGGGGGTCGAAAAGAGGCGCGAAAACGGCCGCCGGAGCACGTTGGGGAGGCGGCTGATGCGATTGTTTTTGCTGGTGTTCACGACCCTTGTCATTGGAGCGAGCTGTAGCCGCGGGGGATCCAAGCCGGACCCGTTCGCGGGGCTCGAGGCGCATTCGGATCTGACTGCGCTGCGTCACTTGGCCGAGGTGAACGACGGCGGTTGGTATGTCGACTTCGGCACCCCCGCACAGGCGAAGTACACCGTTGGCGATTGGCGAAGCGGCTGGGTTGGCAAGGGCGTCGACGGCGACACCACCTATGCGCACGTCGGGATGCGGGGACGGGTGTACTTCGAGGCCGACCGGCCGGCGCCGCTCGTCGCGCGTGTTCGGCTGAGGCCGCACGGCACCCAAGCGCTCACGCCGTATCTCAACAACGCGCAGCTCAAGTCGATTCACCTCAGCAAGGGTGACGGATTCGTCGACTACGACATCGAGCTCCCCAAGGAGCAGGTGCAGACCGGCGAGAACTACTTGCTGCTGACATTTGGCGGAACGGTGCCGATCGATGGTCAGGATGTTTCGGTGGCCGTCGATTCGATTTGGATTCGCAATCAGCCCGAGCCCTCGAAGACGGCGCGCGCGCCAGCGTATGACGGTCTGCTGGCCAACGTTCGTCTCGGGGAGGAGGAGCGGAAGGCGATCGCGTTGTCCCGCGACTCGACGCTTCGGTATCACGTCCGGGTTCCCGCGAACGGCTCACTCGGATTCGGCGTCGGTGTGGAGGGTGAGGGGAACGCACCGTTTGCGATCGAGGTGACGGTGGATGGACAGCCCACCACGCAGCTGCTCGCAGGAACGGCATCCGGCATCTGGACGGATCACAAAGTCGACCTGAGTCGCTTTGCCGGCGAGACCGTGCGCGTCGATCTGCGCGCCGAAGGCCAAGGGGCGGGTCGATTAGCCTGGAATTCGCCCCGGATCTTGGTGCCCATCCGGCCGAAGCGAAACCTCGAGCCGGCAAAGAACGTCGTGGTGCTAGTCATCGATACGCTCCGCGCGGACAAGCTCCGCCCCTTCAACGCGCAGACGCGGGTGAAGACGCCCGCGATCGATCAGCTCGCTTCGGAGGGCGTGGTGTTCGAGCTCGCGCAGGCGCCGGAGAACTGGACCAAGCCTTCGGTCGCTTCAATTCTGACGGGGCTTCACCCACAGACCCATCAACAGAAGACGGGGGACGCCGCACTACCGAGCTCGGCGGAGCTCTTGAGCGAGCATTTGAAGGGCGAGGGCTTCGCGACAGGAGGGTTCATCGCCAACGGCTATGTGTCCGACCGTTTCGGCTTCGACCAAGGGTGGGACGACTACACGAACTACATTCGTGAAGAAAAGAGCACCGAAGCCAAAGATGTCTTCGACGATGCGGGGAACTGGATCGAAGCGCACAAGGACGAGCGATTCTTCGCGTACATCCAGACGATCGATCCGCATGTCCCCTACGACCCGCCGGGCAAGTACCTGCAGATGTACGATCCGAGCGAGTACACGGGGCAAGTCAGGCCGCGGATGACTGGCGACCTGCTCGAGAAGGCCAAGCGCAATCCCCCGCAGGTCGTGTTCGCCGACAGCGACAAGCGTCGGTTGAAAGCACTTCACGACGGGGAGATCACGAAGCACGACCACTTCTTTGGCGCGTTCCTGGAGCGGCTGAGCAAGTTAGGGCTCGCCGACGACACGCTCGTCGTCGTGACGTCGGACCACGGCGAAGAGTTCGACGACCACGGCTCCTGGGGCCACGGCCACTCGGTCTATCAGGAGCTCCTCCACGTGCCCCTGATGTTTCGCCTCCCGAACCGTCTTCCGGCAGGGACGAAGGTCGGTGACGCGGTCAGTACCCTCGACATCTCGGCGACCGTGACCGACCTGCTCGGTCTTCCGGAGATGACCCATAACGAAGGACATGCGCTCGTCGGCCTGATGTTGGGGGAGGCGCCGTCCCGGCCGAGCGTGGCGTTCAGCGACTTCCAAGATGACCGTCGTGTGATTACCACCGGCCGATGGAAGCTGATCCTCCGCGGGAATCTCACCTCGACGATGTTCGACCTCGTGGCCGACCCGATGGAGAAGACGCAGCTCGACGCATCCGCGTTTCCGATCGGGCGCCGCTATTCACGCATGCTGCTCGGTCAGTTCCTGGGGGCGACCAACCGAGGGGACTGGTTGAGCGCCGAACAGAAGAGCGGTACACAACTCCAACGGGAAGACGCTGAGATGGACGATACGCTTCGCGATCAGCTACGCGCGCTCGGCTACGCACACTGAGGTTACATGCCGGTCATCGAACAAACTCCCGAGCGGTACTTGAGGAGTCCACGGTTGGAGACCGCGGCGGATGGCGGTGCGCTGTTGCACGTCCTCGCCTGGTCGGGCGACGAGGAGTGCGTCCTGCGGTTCAGCGTGGCGGACGACGGCTCGGTACGAGGTGAGCCGGTTGCGACCGACCATAGCGCCGCGATCATGGGCTGGGCTCCGGGTGTGCCACATCCCATCAATGATCCCAGGGCCGAGCTCGAGGCGGAGCATCAGGGCTGGCGCGTCGAGGTGCGTCACGAGGGTCCGCGGTCGAGCGTGGTCGTCGCCCCTGCGTCCGGCGGCGAGTTCGTGGTTTGGACGGCTTTCGGCATTGCCGCTGCGCCGTGCATCGCGGCTGCACCCGGCGGTGCCTGGGTGGGCTTCCATCACGACGTGAGAGAGGACACCGGTGTGCCTGACATCGCGAAGTGGATCGCGCTTCGCTTCGTTGACATGGAGGGGAGCGTCTTTGAGCCCGCGGCAGCGATGACGGACCGTGACCGGGACCTCGCCGGTGAAGAGCAGGGGTTCGAGTTCCCAAGCCTGATTGTGGGAGATGATGGCGCAGTCGATCTCTTTGGGCGCGGCTCTCACAACATGTACCGGCAGCGGCTCAACGCGGAGGGCTTTTCCGAGCGCCACCCAATCGACGACGGGCAGTGGGGATGCCGCGGACGCCGCGTGAGCGCGGTTCGCCTCCTCAGTGGGGCGACGCTGACCTCGTGGCGAGGTCGCAAGGGCATCGAGGTCGAGTCCTTCGATGCGCCGACGGGAGGCGCGCCGGAGCTCGTTGCCGCGCAGGTCAAAGTGGGCGAGTTCGAGTCTGCTCCCGTGCATGTGGCAGCCTGGTCAGGGCCGCAGGTCTTATTCGGTGACATCCAGCAGCACAGCGCCCACTCCGATGGAGTGGGGAGTGCCGACGAAGCCTATCTCCGGGCCCGCTACCGATACGGTGACGACTTCGCAGCGCTCACGGACCACGAGTCGTTCTTGGGGAAACGAATTGGGCCGGGCGAGTGGTCGTACCTGCAGGCTGTGACCGAGGGTCACGACGATCCGGGGGAGTTCACGACCATCGTCGCCTACGAATGGACCGGGAAGGCGTATCCGGGGCCGGGTCATAAGTGCATCTACCTTCCGGGTCCCGGCTTGCCCATCATCTCTCGTGACGACGTTCCGCACGGGCGCGACATCGTCCAGCAGATCAGCGCCCAGGGCGCGTTCACGGGGCCCCATCACATCGGTTGGACAGGCGCCGACGTGCCGGGTCACGACCCGGTGGGGCAACCGGTTTGGGAAATCTGCTCCTGCCACGGCTGCTACGAGCATCCGGACCACCCGCTCGGGCACCGGGGCGAGCTTCATGACCAGTTCGCCAAGCCCTTGCTCGACAGCGGGTTGCGTTTCGGATTCATTGCCAACTCCGACAGTCATGGGCTCCTTTGGCATCACGGCGAGTGCCGCAAACGCGATCCGTTTCGAACCGGGCTGACCGCGGTCATCTCGGCGACCCGCACGCGTGAGGCGATCCTCGAAGCGATCCGTGCGCGGCGCTGCTACGCAACCAGCGGCGCCAAGATCCTCCTCGACGTGCACGTCGCTGGGTTCCCAATGGGAAGTGAGCTCGACATCGAAGGGCCGGTCGAGGTGCATGCGCGCGCCCTAGGGACGACCGACCTCGAACGCATCGAGTTCGTGACCCCGGACGGTGTCGTGGCTGCCGATTCGCCAAAGTCTCCTTCGGCGTCTTTCGTCGGTGAGGTGGATGCGCCCTACGTCTATTGCCGCGTCACGCAGGCGGACGGTGAGATGGCGTGGTCCAGCCCCATCTTCTTTAACAAGGCCGCACACTAGTGTGTGAGATTACTTTGAGAGCAATGCGTGGACGCGCTGCGCGGCCTCGGCGCGTGGGACCTTGTCCTGGGTCTGCTTTTTTAGATCCTTGAGCTGAACGACGCCTTCTTCGACCTCGGACTCGCCGAGGATCATCGCGATGCGGGTGTTGATCTTGTCTGCCCGGCGGAGCTGGCTTTTGAGCGAGCCGCCACGAAGGTCGCTCTCTACGCGAAGCCCGGCGTCTCGCAGCTCCCGGCCGAGTACAGTGGCCTCGGCACGGACGCCGGCCTGCGCCGCGACGATGAATACGTCGACGTGGGACTCGGGCTCGCCTTCCGGCATCGCCATCAACAGGCGCTCGAGGCCCATGGCAAAACCGATGGCCGGCGTGTCCGGCCCGCCCAGGGTCTTGACCATCTGGTCGTATCGCCCGCCGCCGAGCAGTGCGTTTTGAGCGCCGAGCCCTTCGCCTTTACCGAGTACCTCGAAGAGCGTCCGGGTGTAGTAGTCGAGGCCTCGAACGAGCGAGCCGTCCACGCGATACGGTGTGCCGAGGATGGTCAAGGTCTCCTGCAGCCCGTCGAAGTGCGCGCGGTCTTCGTCGGTCAGGTGCGTCAAGATCGATGGGGAGTCGGCGGCGATCTCGGCGCATCGTGGCACTTTGCAGTCGAGCACGCGGAGCGGGTTGGCATCCATTCGTCGCTGGCAGTCCGTGCAAAGCTCGGCGCGGTAGGGGGTGAGATACGCGAGCAGCGCGTCGCGGTAGTTCTCCCGCGTGTCCGGTCCGCCGATCGAGTTGACCAATACCTCGACCTCGGTGATGCCGAGACTCGCGATGAACCCGACGACCATGTCGATCACTTCGGCATCGATGAAGGGTCCGGGGTCGCCAAAGACTTCGATGCCCGCTTGGTAGAATTGGCGGTAACGCCCCTTGGCTGGACGCTCGCGCCGATACATCGGCCCGATGTAGTACCACTTCGTGACCGGCTCCCGCGCTTGGACGCTGTGCTGCACGAACGCGCGCACCGACGACGCCGTGCCCTCCGGGCGCAGCGTGAGCGACTTGTCGCCCCGATCGGTGAACGTGTACATCTCTTTTTCGACGATGTCGGTCGTCTCGCCGATCGAGCGCACGAACAGCGCCGTCGGCTCGACGATGGGGAAGCGCGCTTCGCGGAATCCATACCCCTCGACGCGCTGACGGAACGCGTCCTCGAGGCGGTGCCACTTCGAGATCTCGTCGGGCAGGATGTCTTTCATCCCTTTGACGGCGCGGAGGTTCATGGCGTCCGGTTACTAGATGCGTGCACGCCGGGCAAGCGCGAAGCCCCGTGGGCGATGCGAAGCATCGGTTTTACGGGGCGAACTTGACGAAGACGTAGTTGAAGCCGTCTTTGCCCTTTTTCTGAGTGATGGTCGGCGCGGCGTCTTCACGCATTTCGAAGACCATCACCAAGTCTTTCTTACCCCTGGGCTGCACGGTCGCCCGTGTGACCGGCGTCTCGAAGAACTCCGTCTCGAGCGGCAGGTAGTTGTTCTTGAGGTGGACCCGCGTGTTGTGCAGGACCAGTTCGAGGCGTCCCTCGGACTTCTGAGTTCCGAACTTGACCGGCCGAGACGTCTGGACGAAGAAGCACGAGCCTCCGTCCTTGTGCATCATGAAGCCGGGCCAGGTGAGCATGAGCGCACCCTGCGGGATCTCTTCCGCTTTGGGTGGGAGGTTCTCCGAGTTCTCCGAGCCAGGAGTCACTCCCGCGTACGAGGAGTCGTCCGCCGATGCGAGCGCCCCCGAACTCCCTAACACGATGGCAAGCATCGCGATCGTCCACGTCTTCCCCACGGTCTCAGGGTACGCGACTGGGGGGCCGAATCCCAAATTTCACTCTTGGGCCCTGAATTTTGGGCGCTCTCAGTGGCCCTTGCCGCCCTTGAGCAGATGGCTGACGCCTTCGCCCAGGCCCTCGAGCGTCAGGGGGAACATGTCGAACGTCTGACGCACGTACTCGATGGTGTTGCCTGTCCAGTACCGCTGCGGCTCCGGGTTGAGCCAGATGCTGCGGTGATAGTGCTGACTGAGCATCATGAGCCACTGCAGGCCTTCGATGCCCCGGTCGTCGCCGAGGTCGAGTGAGCCGCCTGCGGCGAGCAGCTCGTAGGGAGCCATCAAGGCGTCACCGACCATGATGAGTTTGTAGTGGGGCCCAGTCTCATGAAGGAGGTCGCTGACCTTGATCGGCGTGTCGAAACGCTCGGACTCGTAGACGTGCCCGTATACGCAGTTGTGGAAGTAGTAGGTGCGGAGCTCTTTGAAGTGAGATGATTTCTTGGCCGCCGAGAAGAGCCGCGAGCAGAGGTGCGCAAAAGGATCCATTGAGCCGCCCACGTCCATCATCAAGATGATGCGCGTGTTGTGCCGCCGGGGAGGGCGGGTGACGACCTCGAGCTCGCCGGCGTTCTGCGCCGTGGCGTCGATGGTGCCTTCGAGGTCGAGCTCTTCCTCACCGCCTTCGCGTGAAAAAAGGCGCAGCTTGCGAAGCGCGACCTGCATTTGCCGGACGTCCAGGGTGAGGTCTTGACGGTAAGGGCGATAGAGCCGCGCGTCGGCCACCTTCACCGCGCTTCGGCCGCCGCCCGAGCCACCGATGCGGAAACCCTTGGGCGAGCGCCCGCTGTGACCGAAGGGAGAAGTGCCGCCGGTGCCGATCCACTTGTTGCCGCCGTCGTGTTGCTCGTCTTGTTCGGCCAGCCGTTCCTCGAACAACTTGCGAAGCTCATCGAGGTCTAGGTTTTCGACGAACTCGCGCTGCTCGTCCGTGAGCTCGCTCATGTCTTCTTTGGCCTGCTGCAACCAGTCCCATAGCTCGTCTTTGAGCTTCTTGGATTCGATCTCGATGCCCTTGAAAAACGACAGGAACGCTTCATCGAACGAGTCGAGATGCGCCTCGCTGTGAATCATCACCGAGCGGGCGACGTTGTAGAACCCGTCGAGCGAGCTTTCATGGAGCCCCGCTTGCAGCGCCTGGGCAAGCGCGATGACCTCCTGCGTCCCAACCGGGACGCCCCGGCCGCGAAGCTCATACATGAAAGGGACTAGGATTTTAGCTTCTCCACTGCCTGCCGCCCGAGAGCTGGTCGGCGAAGGCGACGAGGTCTTGTTCCTTCTTCAGCAGCGCGCCGAGGAAGGGAAGGTTTTCTTCGAGCTTCACGCCGTCGATGCCCGCGCGCTGCAGCACGGCGATCCAGTCTACGAGCTCGCTCGTGCTCGGACGCTTTCGGAGACGCCGCATACTGCGAATCTCGTAGAAAGTCTTGAGAGCCTGGTCGACGAGGCTTTCGTGAACCTTGGGATGGTGGACGCGGACGATGTCGTTCATCAGCTCCGGCGTCGGGAAGTCGATGAAGTGGAACACGCAGCGCCGGAGGAACGCGTCGGGGAGCTCCTTTTCCGCGTTGCTGGTGATGATCACGATGGGCCGCTGCGTGGCGATGATGTCCTGCTGCGTCTCGTCGACATGAAACTGCATGCGGTCGAGCTCGTTGAGGAGGTCGTTCGGGAACTCGACGTCTGCCTTGTCGATCTCGTCGATGAGCAGGACCACGCGCTTCTTGGCGTCGAAGGCCTCGCCCATCGGGCCGAGCTTGATGTACTCGCTGATGTCGTTGACGTCCTTGTCGCCGAACCGGGAGTCATAGAGACGCTGGACCGTGTCGTAGACGTAGAGCCCGTCCTGGGCGCGGGTCGTGCTGCGGATGTTCCAGCGAAGAAGGGGCATTCCGAGGGCCTCGGACACCGCCTCGGCCAGCAAGGTCTTCCCGGTGCCGGGCTCGCCCCGGATCAGGAGGGGCCGTTCGAGGACGACCGCGCAGTTGACCGCGGATTCGAGGGCCTCGCTCGTGAGATAAGTAGGGGTTCCAGTAAAACGTCCAAAATCGTCATCCATGACGAGGAAACCTATCATCATCCTGCAAATTGGCGACCGGGAGAGGGGGTGGGCAGGGGGTTGCTGCAGGGGTGCAGGAGGACGGGGACCGAGTCAGCGTCAGTGCCAGTGCCAGTGCCAGTGCCAGTGCCAGTGCCAGTGCCAGTGCCAGTGCCAGTGCCAGTGCCAGCGTCAGCGTCAGCGTCAGCGTCAGCGTCAGCGTCAGCGTCAGCGTCAGCGTCAGCGTCAGCGCCAGCGTCAGCGTCAGCGTCAGCGTCAGCTTGGTTTTGTTACACCGCCCGCCCGCCCCCACCCGTAATCCTCCCTGCCGCGCCCTGCGCTTTCGCGCGGGCTTGGCGGCGCTTTGCGCCGGGCTTCGCCCTCCGGGCTCGCGCTGCCGCCTGCTGGGGTGGAGGGGGGCGAAGCCCCGTGGACGCAACGCGTCGGCTTTGCGGGGAAGTGCCTGACATTACAAAGAGTTAACTTGGCAGACCGGGGGGGTAGCACCCTCCTTGACAGTCCCTGGGGCACGACGAATAGTAGCGCGTTCTGGTGGCCTGGGAGGGTCGCTTGGCCGTCGCCTGCCGCGCTAAATTCCATGTCTATTTTCGTCCTACAGATCCAGGACCTCGACGAGTCGGGGAGGGATTGGAGCTTTGCCATCCGCACGGAGTGGTTGGCGTCCGCGCTTGCCGACACTGAGCTGAAGGCGGGAACCGAGAACGGGCAGTTCACGGTGCAGGCGCAGCGCACTGGAATGGATGTCCTGGTACAGGGGCACATCGATGCTCAGGTCGCCGCGACTTGTGCGCGCTGCCTGGGTGATGTTCCC